>NZ_JBNNUX010000009.1:104573-152334 GCF_050280145.1 Lysinibacillus sp. NPDC093688 | reverse complement strand
GAACTTGAAAAAGCTGCCGCCTGCAAAATACAGACAGCAGCTTCAAAAAGTTGCCTAGCTTTTTTCAAAATGTCCTTTACAAAGGGTACACTTTATTGATCAATCTTTATTCAAAGCGATAGCTTTTTAAATGCAGCAATAACACTATATACTTTCCTTGATTTTTGATGAATATGTAAAGTACACTTTACGTTAAATGAAATTCACATTATAAAGAGGGGTTTAGTTGAAAAATAATATTAAACAATTGAGGGAACAATTTGATTTAACTCAAGAAGATTTAGCTAAGAAAATAGGTGTTTCTAGACAAACTATTATATCTTTGGAGAAAGAGCGCTATAGTCCTTCAATTATTCTTGCTTTTAAGTTGGCTAAATTATTCAATTGTCAGATTGAAAATGTCTTTATTTATGAGGAGAATTGACTATGAAAAAAATTTGGTTTTAAATACTAGTAGGAACAGTCGTATTGCATATTTATTTTCGGGTATTGTTTGTACAGTGATAGGTATATACATAAACATTCCAGCGATTACATCTAATTATTTTTCTGAAAGTTATATATTATTAGCGATTGGAATTGGCCAAATTATGCTTGCATATGTGGCTCCCCATATATTTCCGAACGATGAACGTTCTGAAAAAATTGTTGGTAGAGCTATGTATATAAATTATTTTGTATTATTTATCATGTTGTTTGTTTTATATTCACTTATTAGTTCGGATATTTGGATTTTGAGTGGAGTTCAACTTTTAATTATTATATTTTCTGTGATGGTTATATCAATTCCGGCTACAATGATTATTTATACTAAAAAATATTAATAAAGGTTTGAAACAAGGAAACACCTATTCGGAAAATGGGAACAGTAAGTTCTTTAGGCATAATTATATGCAAGATGTTATACACGTGACAGCTCGTAAAGCAGATATCTCGTGATTCTAACGAAAAGGTAATAAAGACAGGGATTTTATCAATCCTTGATAAAAGAATCGAAAGGAAGGTACAAAAAAGGCCACTCATTTAAAAGTGACCTTTTTGAGATATCCTTAGTACTCGCTGTACTGAAAATGAATGAACGAAAATAATAAAAACTCCATTAAATTTTATTCCAGATGACCATAAATTGAGCTGCTTCAGATTCAAGTGCAATTAGATGATCTTCAGTAGAGGGTTCCTCTGAAATCAATCGTCCTTTTTGAACGTTTAAAATAGCAGGTTTTATATCAGGAGAATGCTCAATGGTGAAATCTGATTGATTTAATAATGTTAAAGATGAGCGACATTTATTTTTGTCAATTCGTTCGTCTTTCCCTTTGAAATATAACTTGATTAAGTGTGGAACACCATCAATCTTTAATCCAAGTTCTGGTGATGACCGAACAGTTAAATAGTCGCTATACCAATTGGATTTACCTGGTTCAAACCATTCAATGTCTTTATTTTTAATAAATTTTAGATGTGCTTTGACTGCTTCCATGTAATTTTTTTGTTTAGTTTGAGAAGCATTGTTAGCAAGTTCAAGCAGGTAATCGTTACTAAATTCTTTCTCGTGAAATTTTCGAATACCATCCCGTAAAGGTTTCCAGTAATCAAAAGCTGGATTGTATTCATCTTGATATTTTATTTGTCTAACCATTGAGGTTTTACCAGTAACGCCTTTGAAAGTAAAGTCTGTAAATTGTGTAAGACCGATAGATACTTTTTTTGAAGACATTCTTAACAGCTCCTTATATAAATTAACGTCTTTGAAAACCACTGTATTCACAACAAGTCAAATAACTGAAGTACTGACGAAAGTTAAAACAATTCAAAGCCATTCATCAAAATGATGAAAGTAGTCTAAAATATGCATCTGTTTTATATCTCTAGACTGAAAAAGGAGCATGGCTACATGCTAGATCGCTAAACACGATCACGTAGCGGCTGCCAAGATGTGTGGAATAGTGTCTTTATATGGTGGATTTCATGAAAATAATCAAGCAGCTATCGGTGCTGTGGGAGTTAAATTGATCATAGAAGAGTATAGTAGCGAGTGTCTGAGTATATGACATTATTCGTAGTTTAGAAGCATGTTAAATTGATGACATGGAAGTGTGGAGCTACCTGCAACAGTTAAAGGTGCCAAATGTTCAAAATGAAAAAGTTATCGTCAATGATTGGTATAAGAGGTGGGTCCAGAGGATGGCCGAGATCAAAAATATAAAGTGATATGTGGGTTAATCATTATAGCATTGGTGTACCAATAATTATTACATGCCGGCAATAAAAAGGCTGCCTAACAGTTACCTGTTAAACAGCACATGGATATTGTTAATATAATACAAAAAACAGGAAAAATCAACAAGTTTTTCAGCGTTTATTTTGTTCTTGATAAGTGATTTACAAAGCTTGACTGGAAATGAATATTTTCACCAGTAAAAATGTAAGTCACTGCGTCAACAATCTCTTAAGAACAATTTAACGAATAAAGTGGCGGTGCGGACGTCGAAATTTGACGTGAATAAATGATTGAAGTTCCATTTTTAGGAATGATAGAATAAGTATAGAGTAAGTGAAAAAAATTAGTAAAGTAAAAAATGACTGAGACTAGGTACTTCCATACGTTAATCAAAGATGAAGATTTTAGTTAATGGGTTACTTTTCATTTTGACAAAATTAGTAGTAAAACTAGACACTTAGTGAGATAAGAATGGAAAAAATCTATTAAATTGGAGGTTATAGTTCTATGCCCTTATTCAAATACGGCGTGTTAAAAGGTAAAGTTGTTGACGTGAGACCTGTGGATTCATTTGACAAAACCCCTCATTACGAAGTGCATATTCGGGCAACAAAGAAGGACAAAAGTGAAGAGAATTATAGGATTGCCATCAATGTTGCGTCTAAGGTAGAACCATCAGAAGTCCTGTATTTTGTGAGCGAAGATTTTAACTCGAATCAAATAACAATTATTCCTAATTACGAAGAAGGATTTACCGAAGTAACTAGTGAAAATCGTGAAATTGCATTAGATTATATTCGTGGTGGCTTATTTGATCCCTCAAAAATGATTCCTCTCCCTGCAACAGAAAATGGGCCAGACAATGACTTAAATGAGAAAGTGAATAAATATATGCAAGAGGCTATGACTAAAAAAGCTACAGTTTACGCCTACGGAGAAAAATTTAAAACTGAAGATAAAGTAGATAAATATTTCGGCTTTTCTCCAGGTAGAGGCATTCATGATATTCATATGAATCAAGGAAATAGTAGGGATTTTAAGAGAGACGACGGGATCTGGCAAGATGGTGGTGTACTCATTCATTTTGAGGAAGAAAACAGATGGGTTGGCATATTCCTTGCATTCCAATCGCAGTCTTGGTGTACAGATGACCATGGACATGCTACGAAGCCAGTTAGTGTATGTAACCATACAAATAGAAAATCAGCCATAGAAATTTAATATTTACAAAATGAATAAAGCCCAGAAACTCAATTAAATTTTGAGCCTGGGCTTTTTGTATTTGCACAATATTTATCAAAAAAATTTTAAATGAATAATCCCTGGTTGGGGGTTTAATGTAATATGTTCAATGATACTAGTGGGGTAGTTATCATATGGGTAGGGGTGATAGAAAAGGAACAAATATCAGCAAATAAAAAGAGGTTGTATAGAGTTGTATAAATGGAGAAACAACATAACGAAAACAAGTAAACGCGGCATTAAGCTAGCGTTATTTTTTATGTCTTCTATAGATAATTGTGGAGGGATTTTATTTTGCAATTAATAAAATGAGGATGAGGATATGATTGAATAGTTACAACGTTTTTTAAAATCAGATAGTACAAAGTTAATAGATATAATTTAGCGTTAATTTTTAAGTGTCAATATAATTGATTAAGAAGGTAAAGTTCCGTAGTTGTACGAAAGCGATTTTTGGAATTGCTTGAATGATGATGACAAGAAGATAGATCCATTTAATGATTTTTACAAAGGCTTAATCCGACGAGAGGGGAAATGAGAAAATGACTTATATTATAGAAAAAAAGTTAATGTCAGGATTGCCGAACTTAGCTTTAACTGCAGTTAAATATGTTATTGCTCATGAATCTGGCAATCCGAATAATGATGGACCGAATGCTTTGGAAAACGAACTAGCATTTATGGAACAAAATAAAGCCATTGCCTTTACTTCTCACTGGGTAGGCGGTGGTGGACGGATCGTGCAAGTCGCGCCAGTTAATCGTGTGCAATATGGCTGTGGTCCTAAAGGTAATCCACTTAGCTATGCACAAGTAGAGTTGGCACGAACAAATGATAAGGAACAATTTAAAAAGGATTATGTTGCTTACATTTGGTTACTAAGAGAACTTGCAAAAGAGGCTGGTATACCTATTGTACTTGATAGTAGTGGCAATGGTATTAAGTCGCATCGTTGGGTCGCAGATACTTTAGGCGGTACAACTCATAATGATCCATTTCCGTATTTACAAACTATGGGAATCACAGATGAACAATTCAAGTTAGATATTAAAAATGGTTTGGAACAACAACAACAAACAGATAAGGATGATGACATAATGCGATTTACAAACGAAACTACAAAAGCGGCAGTACGTGATTTCATCAAACAATCTGTAGATAAAAAGCTGATTGATAAGTCATGGCTAGATAAATTTGAACAAGGAACTTTGACAGGTGGCGATTATGAAGGACTAAAAATCATCATTGCACAGCGTAGCAGCTAACAGCAAAGCCTAGGTACTCAATTCATTTTGAGCCTAGGCTCTTTTGTATTTCCATTCGGATCAAACACAGGTTGAAGAATTATTTTTAAGTCATAAAACAATGTCGAGGCGTTCATCGATAATTAATTTTGAGCTGGTTTTTTTTTGTTTTTATTTATCAAACGGTCTATATTTGTTTGTGCTTAATCTGTAGGTGCATTATTTTTTGAAATCTCAAATTTAAAATTAATATCTTAATTAGATATCTTTTAAAACAGCATCTATTAATCGTCGATCTTGTTTATATTTTGCTCTGTTTGGTTGACCTTCGGCTCTAAGTATATCTAATGTATTTAAGTTTGCTATAACAGAGAAAAGAGTACCAAAACGTTGTTCTTTTAGATTTAAACAAACATGACCCTTGGTTTCTGACATAATTGATTGTGCAATGGTAAGATCCATATTATGTACGTTGTGTTTAAGACGAGTATCTAATGTTTCAAAACGTTCTTTTGATTTGCTCCAATTCCAACTTTCAGTTAAAGATGTACTTTCATGATGGTTTGTACAATGAATGTAATTATTAATAGGAAGGCGTACTTGATAACGATCAGGAGTAACCTCTACAACTGCCATATTCCCTAGGGGATCTGCTAACAAATAGTTATTAGCCACCGAACTCGGGAATCTTTTTAACACGTCTATTCCTTCCTCTACCGTACAACAATTTTCTAAAATATATTTAACAGCAAAATAAAAATTCAGTCCTGGTTTAATTCCATCATAAGGAACGGATGAAATCCCTACAAATAAACCGTGTTCGTTTATACCATCAACTTTTCCAATAAAGCAATCTGATTGACCAAGGTATTTATTTTTATTATCAAAACAAACAAGTGAGGACTCAGTAATATTTTTTAGATTAAAGAGCATATCATAATTTCGGCCAATAAACATTTCTTTTCCGTTAAAGGCGGAGAAAATGCTACATTGACCTGCCAATTCGAATACCCCAATACTTAAGAGAAACGAACTTACTTCTTCAAAAGTAGAATGACAACCTTCGGCAAATCCTTGTATCTCTTTCGCAATATTGGGATCAAAATCTGTAAGAATAAGTTTGCAAGACTCTCCGAATTTTAATTTTTCTTCCGTTACTTTCGGAAACCTAAAACCGTTTTTGTAGAGAATTTCTGCATAATGCTTTCCTGCCTCATAAGAATTTCCTTTTAATCTTGGATGATACATCGTAATTCCCTCCATTTATTTTATGTATGTAAAAAGAATAAACTCTCCAGTAGGGGGAGAGTGTACCCTGTTTATATAATTTTTTAGATCATAAGGTCTGTATTTTGTTTGAAGAACTTTAGCTGTTTCTTTGTTAATTTTCCGATTGTGTATCAAAATCCTATTACACAGTCAGCCATTTCCGGTCTATGATTAACCTAGAAGGTGGTGGTAAAAGATGGGGAGTAATTTAGAACAGATTAATATAAATTTTTGTGAACAAAACGGAGATGTAATTATGACGTATGACATCAACGAATCTCTATCAGCATTGATTCCGAACGTTGGTGATGTAGTTAATATTGATGGTAATTACAGGGCCGTGAGTGAAAGAGCTTTTACTTACAGTCCAAGAAGTATCATCGTTACAATCTATTTAGAAGAATTATAATCAGGATTTTCAAAGTCACACTCAATATGAGTTGTGGCTTTTTATTATTCCTTTAGAGGTGATGTTTGGATGGCTAAATAAATATATGGCTTAATGTAATCTTGCAAATGGTTGTTCATACTATTGGAATTTATAAAGTTTATTAATCACCGAATCAATTACGTGAGGAAAATTAAGAAGAAAAAATGAAAGAAAATGATTATGGGATATTTGTATAATTTTGTTATAATGATACGAATAAAGTTCTTTTTCACAAGATTCACGATAAAAATAGATCGTAATTTAAGAAAATATGGAGTATCCCAGGAATGTCCATTTGAAAAAGATAGGAGTGGTTAAATTGAACAAGCGGTTTACCTTTACAGTGTTACTAGCCATTGTATTTGCTCTTACGTCATTATTATTATATGCACATGTAAAAACTCAGGGTGAAGAAATTTGGAACTATAAATACGACTTTTTTTTAGGGACGGGAGATTTAATAGATAATTATCAATTTATTTTAGATTTTGAGAAGAGCTATTTAACAGAAAAGGATATTGATAAAAAGGAGCAAATGGTGGAGAATCATGCTAATCTTCTATACTTATTGGATAATCATGCAGATACTGAGAGTGCTTTATTATATAAACAAGTAAATGTAGATGTATTTATAGAGTTAAACTCAAATGTATTAATTGAGGCTTTAGCATTCCAAAGTTCATCATCCGATAATGAAAGACAGACTCACGTCGAAAAGTTGGAAGTAGCAATAGCGAGATTTAAAAAATTTATTGATGATGGTATGAAAGCAAATAATGTATGTATTTCAGAATCTTGTATGGAATGAATTTTTATTAGGAACGTTCAAATAAAGGAAAACACTTTAATTGGACTGCAACCGAATTATGGTGAAAATTTTGGCGGGAAAAAGTAAGTGAAAAAGAATATGATTTAAATCAAAAGTATAGGAAGGACCAGGTGCTCAATTAAGTGAGTACCTAGTCTTTGGGTTTTTATTCACCTTGCAATTCTTTTTCTCGAGCATTTATTTGCTGCATTAATTCAGATAAATCTTCAAGTTCGCAATATTTATTAATGTAAGTTTTAGCTGCACTCTTTGCAGACTGTTTACGTGTCTTTTCTCGATTTTTTTCTCGATATGCTTGTGTTGCACGTTTCTGCGCTTCAGATGTTTTCTGCTCAGCCATTTAATTAGTCGCCTCTTTTCGATAGGAATGTGTGTTATAGGATAAATAATACTAACCATAATCTCGAAACTGTTAAGCCAATCCACTTGATTACACTCATTGAATTAAAATCCAAGTCTACTAAATAGATCGCTACAATGATGAACACTAGCCAATCAGTCGATAATATCAAGTGAGCGCTTGATTCCTGCAATGATGAGAACGTTTCTCTATTTATTTAACTATTTTACTAAAAATCTTCATGAAAAAAGCCACTCATTTGAGTGGACTTATTTCTTTGCTTCTTCAATTAAGCCTAATTCTTGTTTAATTGTTGTAATCCCGACAATCCCTTGTAATAATTGACTATCAGAAGCTGTAATATCAGATTTTATCTTATCCATCTGAGAAGGAGAAAAGTTGCTTTCATCGAACATTTTCATAGCCTTTTCAGCAGCCATTTGTCTTGAAGCAGCTGCATATGTTAACTGATCCATAGCATCTTTAACTTCTTTTCGCTGCTCCTTACTTAAACCTTCAACTGGCACAGAATTCTCGAGAGTTAACTCTATATATCCTGCCTTCAAGGCTTTCATATTATCATAAGCTGTGTATACATCTTTACTACCATTGCCTATTGCTTCAAAAGTTGGTTTCCAATATGTATTCCATAATTGATCATACGATTTGGTCCACTCGTCGATGGCTGGTTGAGTGTTTTTAATAAAATAATCTTTTTGTTTAGCAAGTTTATCATCGGAAGATTTTGCTTCTTTTGTAGTTTCTGCTGTAACTTCTTTTGTTTTTTCTTTACTGCCTTTATCAGCCTCTTCACTTATATTTGTAGCTTGTTTAGAAGAATCTTTATCCTCTCCACCAAAACAAGCGCTAATTAAACCACCAAGTATTGCCAATAGGATGAATAGTGTTAGACAACCTTTTAAACAACCACCTTTTTTGGTAGGTTCTGCACTTTTGTTTTTTACTGCGTTTTCTTCAGACATCTAGAAATCTCTCCTCTCATTACCATTTTAGGTAATTTTGAGGTAAAAGTACATGTAAAAAACAGGGAAATGCTAATTAATACCTATTAAATTAGTATCTGCTAAATTGTTAGTACAGATAAAATCCATTTTATAGGTGTATAACAAGCATTAATCAAACGAACCTCTGTTACACAAAAAAGTCACCAAAATCATGAAAAAGTCACATTTCCCCCGAAAACCCATGAAATCAGTCAAAAGGCAAGTCTTTGTACATTCATGAAAAACCTTGCTATAATAACCTTTGCGAATACATATGAAAGAGGGTAAAAGCATGAACGCTTACGATGAATATATGAAACAGGTAGTGAAGCCGATGCGCGAGGAGCTAGTGGAGGCTGGATTTACGGAGCTTACAACTGCTGACGCGGTGAATGAGTTTATGGCGGAGGCGAAGGGGACTTCGTTAGTTGTGATTAACTCGGTTTGTGGTTGTGCGGCAGGGTTGGCGCGTCCGGCTGCTCGTGAGGCAGTGGAGGCGGTTAAGCCTGATCATCTTGTGACTGTTTTTGCGGGTCAGGATCCTGAAGCGACTGTTGCGATGCGTGGCTTTTTTGAGGATGTACCACCAAGTTCACCTTCAATGGCGATTTTAAAGGATGGGGAATTGGCATACTTTATTCCACGTGAACAAATTGAAGGGTTCCCTGTGGAGCAAATTGTTACACATTTAACAGGTGTTTTAGAGCAAACATGCGAGAAGTAAAGACTATTGTTACGACAGCGGGCAGACCAGACGATTTATCGTTGGCGCTCGCTGCTTTTGCGTGTGAACAATTAGATGCTTCGTTTGAGCCAAGAAAAAAGCGTTCTGTTCGGAAGATTTCACAGGAACTGCATGCACATGTAATTGTTGCTGGGAAAAATCGTTTTGAGTATTATGCTTTTGGTGCCAATGAGCCGTTTTTCTTCCATCCGAATTCAGCGGCGTTTCGCTTAAAGCGTGTTGCCCGTGGGGAATCGGAGCCTTTTTTAGAAGCGGCACAGCTTGAAAAAGGAGATTCGGTACTTGATTGTACATTGGGACTTGCTGCTGATGCTATGCTGGCAGCTTATACAGTTGGCGAAGCGGGGCAAGTCGTTGGGCTCGAAGCGAATCCGAATGTGGCATTTATTGTTGAGCAGGGGATGAAATCCTACGATACGACAGAGCTACCGTTAACTGCATGTATGCGCCAAATAGAAGTGGTGCAGGCTGAGGCAATTAGTTATTTGAAAACTTTGCCGGACAATACGTTTGATGTCGTCTATATGGATCCGATGTTTGAAGAAATTATTGAAGAAGCCAATAATTTTGAAGCATTACGCTTAGCTGGGGAACATGTGACATTAACGGATGAATGGGTAACGGAGGCGAGTCGCGTGGCGAGAAAACGAGTAGTGTTAAAGGCTCATTTTCGCTCAGAATGGTTTGCCAAATATCAATTTCAGCAATTAACAAGAACAACTGCGAAGTTTCATTATGGTGTTCTAGATGTTGATGGAAGTAAAGATTGAGTGTTTTAAGAGGCTTGTTCATTGTGAACGGGCCTCTATTTTTTTATCAGAATTTCAAAATATGGTAATATAAAGCAGTGTTAAATTTTTTTTAAATTGGAGTGTTCTGGTACCTTTTACTTGAATTTTTGAAATTGAAAGATCTTTGATTCAATCAAATTTAAGGGGGATGTGTATGAGCCAAATAGAGGAGAAAGTCGAGCTGTTTTTGAAAAATCCATCGGCAGAAGAAGAAAGCTTTTGGGATAGCGAAGCATTAGTTTGGGTGGATTGGAAAGATTTTGACGAATCTATTGTTGAATATTTTAACGACTACTTACTTGGAGAAGATAAAATAAATGTAGAAATAGTTGAAAATGATAAGCCAAGGTGTGTTGATATTTTCTTAATAAAAGATGAAGTGAAGAAGGCGGTCCCATATGATGTAGAAAGAACCGATAGGGACACAACTTTGAAAACTGTGCAGGACTTTATTGCTCCGAAATATCAAATTCGTTGGTACATGGATTCGCTTGGCGGAGATACGTTGGCTTTTTGTTTGCTGCCAACTGAAAAGTGGTTGCGGTTAGAGAAAGAATACGGGGAAGAAAAAGTTACATATTATTTTGCGCCACTATTACACGATTCTGTTATGTTTGAAATGGATATAGACGAAATTTTTGATTTGTTGGAAAAAAGAAAGCAGAGTGTCCATTAAGGAAAGGGGATTTTGCGCATGGAGGCAGATAAAATTCCTCGTTAAGCTCGTGGTCCTCCACGGCCAATTGTATAGCTCATTTAAACTATTCATTCACAAGGAGAGATAAATATGATTGGTCCGGATAAAGTAACGAGAGAAGAAAGAATGGAAATTGCATATTCCATTGCCAACCAAGTTTTAGAAAGATATGGTTCGAAGGTGCAAGCAATTGGGATTTACGGTTCATTAGCCCGAAAAACAGATGGACCATTTTCGGATATAGAAATAAAATGTATTTTAAACGCTTTAGATGAAGGCTTTTGCTATGAATGGACAGCCGGAGATTGGAAGGCAGAAGTGAACTTTGACAGTGCAGAACATATTATCGAAGAAGCGACTACCGTTGACGAAAGATGGCCACTAACGCATGGACAATTTTTTAACATTTTACCTATTTATGACCCGAGGGATTTTTTCGCTGAACTAAAAGCAAAAGCTAGTTCAGTAGATAGCTCGATATTTAAAGAAGCAATCTGTCGAACTTTAGTAGAAGAAATGTACGAGTATATTGGCAAAATGAGAAATATTGAAATACAAGGTCCTCAAACATTTTTACCGATTTTGGCGATGGAAATTGCTACAGCAGGTGCGATGATTTTAGGACTACACAATAAACAATTTTTCACAACTTCTGCTCAAGTATTACCTGAAGCATTGTCGTTTACAGATAAGCCTGAGGGATTTGAGGTTTTATGCGAGTTGGTGATGTCCGGTAATCTCTCTGACCCAAAACAAATTATTGCGATTTGCGAGAACTATTGGGAGTCTTTACTAAAGTGGTCTGCTCAACAAGGGTATCAAATTGAATGTTCATCGGTTATACCTTGGTAACTTGAAATAGAAACTTTACTTTTTAAAAACCGTGTGCTATAATATGAATCGTGCTATTTTAGGTGGCATATTTACGTAATCTGGAATTCTGCTTTTTGTTTTTGAAGATACTTATTCACACTGGCGCATGCTTTGGGGCTGCAAGGACGCAAAAGAAGGTTGGGTTTGCGTTGCTTAAGTTAGAAGGCACACAGGTGGAATTTTACCGCGGTGATGAAATATATACGTTTCAATATAATATTCCCCAGATGATTGGGTTGAGACTTTACAATTTACGAAACATGTTACCTATTAAATACTAAAGGGGTGGCTTCGCAAAAGCGAGGCTGCCCCTTGTCCAATTTATTGGGAAGATCGAATATTTCTGAAGCGACGGATAGAACCGCTGAAGTGATGGATAGAAAAGCTAAAGCTGCGGATACAAAAGGCCAAATGATGGATAGAAAGGCCGAAGTCGTGGATAGAACAGCCAAAGTGATGGATAGAAAGGCCAAAATCGTGGATAGGACAGCCAAAATGATGGATAGAATCATCGAACAAATATATTGAAGAGCCTTCAGAAGTAGACAGACTATGTCTACTCTTTTTTATGTAATGAATTCCCAGCAGTTACATCTGTTATAGTTCTTTTTGATTATTTCTTCAAATAATTGTTCTAATATATTTGAACTTATGTAACAATGTTTATTAATATTCTTACTCTAGAATTATTTGGAGTATGTTTTCGATATTGACGTAGTGCAAATGTTACAATGAGATTGCCACCAATGAGTATTTGTTCGTAATATGTTCATTTCATAGGATCTGAATTCGGAATATTTCAACTATCGTGCGTTGAAATAAGTACTACCTAAACGTTGCGAACTAAAATTATAGGAGAAAATTGCGGAGGAATAGCTATGAGGTTAAAGCAGACATTATTGATGTTATTCAATCATTTAAAATTGGAACATTTATTTGAGGATACAGCTAAGTTTTCAGATGAAGATGAATGTAAGCTTTTGAATAAACTATACGGTTCGATGACATATCTAGAACCTTTAGGGGTGATTTTAAATGAATAAAGTTGGTATTTTGACAATCGGTCAATCGCCTCGTTCAGACATTACACCAACATTTACAGAAATATTTAATAAAGAGATTAATATTGTGGAAAGAGGAGCGTTGGATTCCTTAAACGAAGTGGAGTTACTAACCGTTTTAGCGAGAAATGAAAAGAACACATCTATTTCGCGATTACGAGATGGCAGATCCATAATTATTGATAGAAGAAAACTATTACCATTGTTAAAAATAGAATTATCAAAGTTAGAACAAGAGGTGGATATGGTTATCGTATTAAGCACAGATGATTTTCCGATTTTAACATGTGAAAAGCCCATTTTTTATCCGAATCGAATCGTCACAAAAATGATTAGTGCGATGGCCGATCAACCGAAGTTAGGTTTAATTATTCCGCTAGAAGAACAGAGAAGTACTATGCTTAAAAAGTGGAAAGATATTTCAGATGATATCACGATTGCTGTTGCTTCACCATATGATTATGGCAACTTTGAAGAAGCAGCACATTATCTTCAAGATTACCGAGTTGATCTAATTGTGTTGGATTGTATGGGATACAATGAAGAACATAGGGAGGTAGTGCGAAAAGAGAGTGGTATTTTAACCATTTTACCGCGTACATTAGTAGCGGGAATCGTGCTTGAATACTTATAAAGTAAGAATAAGAAGTATCGTTCTAGACTGTAGATACTATAGATAAATTTAGTCTACAGTCTTTTTTTGTTTTGGGGAAATCATCCACTTTTTCTTATTCCATTCGTTGTAAGGAAAGGGACTGTGAGCTGCAGAATTAGACTTTCATCTTAAAAATAAATTTATTAGTTCGTGAAACATTAAGCAAAAATGGCGAGTCCCTTTTAACATATTCATGAGCCCATGTTTCTTTTCGCTTTGGTGAAACTGATGTTATTTCTGCTTTTTTCTTAACAACAACTAGCTAATCCAGCTCCAATCTCCCTATCAACGTCATTAGCTAATGAAACTATTTTTTCATTCAAAGTAGTGGTTATTCCGTCTACTTTGTTTTAAGGAAACAGATTACTTTTTCATTTAGTTTACAAGCGCTTTTGTATTTTATTGTTCATACAAGACCCTGTTTTCATCTTGTTTATTGTAGCCCAATAAGGTAACTATAAGAAAGCATTCATGTTCAAACGAGTTAGGCTAGGGTTGGAAAGGTTTTTATATGATTACCAGACTTGTTTCGACATATAATCTTCTTTAATATATAAATTAGAAGGGATGGTGGAATATGGTTAGTAAAATTAATACAGTTTTGGAATCGTGGTATATACTTGAATCTATTCAGCCAAAGGAATTACCAAAATTAGGGGGTTCGTTAGAAGGGAAATTATTTTTGCATCAGGAAAAAGTTCCTAAGATAGCACCTATTGAACTGTCGGAAAAACCTTGGAAGAAACATGTATTGAATGATGATAAGAAAAATAGTATACAGTTTCAATATTACATGAATTGCTATGAACAGTGGCAGTTGACAGAGAAGGTAAGAGCCATTTTTAATAGTGATGAGGAAATACATGTTAAAGACACTTCCCTAAAATACAGTTATACTTTCTCTGTTAATTATGAAGGGAAATACATAGAGGGCTCCTTATTTATTCCTTTTGTTCAATATCTGCTCAAAGCGCTTGAGAATGGTTCGAATTATGATAAAAATTTGGAACAGTATGAGGTCGTTTGTAGAAAAATGGAGGAAGAAGCTATTGCGATATTTACTGATGGTGTAAGTGAAGAAAAGATTCATGATATACAACATCAATACAATCAATACTTTAGAAAACCTTTTGAATATTCTTATCATCAATTACAGATTACAGTTTTAAATAAAAATAATAAGAATAAAAATGAACAGATGACTCGAAATAGTTTCTTTATTGAAGATATTGAACGAGTCTTACAGAATGGAGTCAATGCGACACTTAAAGACTTTATTGTAGGTAGTGAAAAACAGATTGATATTGACAACAATAGGGCGTTAATAGAACAAATTTTGCAACCTAAAAATTTACCTTTAGGAAGATGGCCATCTCCTGTTGCGCACAGACTTTCACTAATGCAACAAGTAGCTGTAAACAGAATCATTAATGGTGATGAAAGGCTTCATTCAGTTAATGGCCCTCCAGGTACAGGGAAAACGACGTTATTGAAAGATGTATTTGCGGATATAGTTGTCCAACGTGCGGTTGAAATGACTGCTTTTTCAGATCCGACAACCGCTTTTAGGAAGATAGGAATATTTGAATTAAACGGCTTTAAAAACAAAGTTTATGAAATGAATGAAAATTTAAAAAGTTACTCTATCGTTGTTGCGTCAAGTAATAATGGGGCTGTTGAAAATATATCTAAAGATTTACCTAAAAGAAAGGAAATTGTTAAACCTGAAAAAAATGATGCGGGAATTATTAAACCAGGAATAAAAAATGAATATGATCAGAAAATAGCTGAGTATCTTGAAGAGCTAGACTATTATCCTTCGACGGCTAAAAAGCTAATCAATTATGCGGATGAAACTTGGGGGCTATTTTCAGGTATATTTGGTAAATCAAAAAATATTGATAATTTTATTTGGGGTTTGCTAAAAGATGATGGAGATTTGTCATTTGTGAAACAATTACAGAGAGATAATGAAATGCTTTCTACAGATGATTGGCAAAAAGCTGTGGAAGAATTTAATACTCTGCTTCGTTCAATTGAACAGAAAAAAGATGATTTACAAAAATATATCGAATTAGATAGAGAACTGCAAAAATTAGAAGAAGAATTTAAAACATTGGAGCAAGACCAATCAAGGATAACAATCAATCTATCACTACTTCAAGTACAGCAAGAGGAAATAGCGGGTGAATTAAATTCTTTGAAAAAGCCTAATTTCTTCTTTCGAATTTTAGGTACAAAAAATCAAAATGAAAAAAATTTAAGGCAACAGCAAAAACAAATTGAACAAGATTTAATTGAATCGGAACGAATAGCTTTAAAAATAAGTAAATATCAAGGACTATTGAAAGATCAAAAAGAAAATATCCTCCAAGCAAGTGAGAAATTTAAAGCTGAATATTCGCAAGAAGAATTAGAATTGTCAACAGACGAATATTGGGAATTCAGTAATAATGATTACAGGCAACAAAAGGTGATTTGGCAAACGGATAAACTAAACTATGAGCGTGGCTTACTTTTTCTGAAGGCTATGAAAATTCATAAATTATTTTTAATAAAAAATCATCAGATTGTTAGTAGTTCATTAAGGCTTTTTGCTAATCGAAAAGCCCTAAACTTGAATAGTAGTGAACATAGAAAATATCTGAAAAATTTTTGGCATGTGATTCATCTAGTAACACCCTTAATTAGCACTACTTTTGCAAGCTTTGCAAATATGTATAAAGGAATCGAGCAAGATTTTATTTCTCATCTATTTATCGATGAGGCTGGACAAGCTAGCCCTCAACTAGCAGTAGGGGCACTGTGGCGATCAAAAAAAGCTGTTATCGTAGGTGACCCAATACAAATTGAACCTGTAGTGACTGTGGATGAAACATTATTAATGGATATTCGGAAGTGTTTTGCTCTCGAACAGCACTATATAGGTTACACAGCATCTGTTCAAAGTATTGCAGATATAGCGAATCCGTACGGCACTTTTAAAGACGAAGATAGAAGTCAATGGATTGGTATTCCGTTATGGGTGCATCGCCGTTGTTTAAATCCAATGTTTTCGATAGCTAACGATATTGCTTATGATAACAAAATGGTATTAGCCGATACAGATAAAGTCGGTTATAGTGGATGGATTGACTGTGTTGGAAAAGTAAGCACTGCTCAATATGTGAAAAAGCAAGGGGAGTATGTGGCACAAGTTATTTTTGATAAATACACAGAAAGAAACGGATTGCCTAACTTGTTTGTCATCACACCTTTTACAGCGGTAAAGGATGGATTAAAAAAGGCTATTCATCTAAAACTAAAACCACTGCAAGTTCCCAATTTGAGTGAATGGTTAGATGAAGCCGTTGGAACAGTTCACACCTTCCAAGGAAAAGAGGCAGATATTGTTTATTTTGTAACAGGAACTGATGAACAGACTGAAGGAGCTGCTAATTGGACGTGTTCAAAACCGAATTTATTGAATGTAGCTGCAACAAGGGCGAAAAAAGAATTTTATGTTATAGGAGATTTAAAAAGGTTTAGCAAGAAAAACTACTATGATAAAATTGTTCATTATATGGATTTGTACAAAAAGAATGACCCTTTTGAAAGTGAAAATACAATGATAGAAAAATCTTTGAATTAGAGAGATGAAAGTAAAATAGAACTTTCAACCAAAGAAAGATTTATCATTTTCCGACAGAAGACATCCTCTTCTAAGCGAAAGTGGGATAGTTCAACATATAAAATTACTATAGCTAAACAAAAAGTAGCACTTTCATATTGTTAAATAGATGATAAAAAGCATCCACTAAACAAGTGGGTGCTTTTATTGTACTGCCAAATAAAAAAGATTAAAGCGGATTAGCCTCAATCTTTTTTACATCATATGCATTAAAAGAAATTCAGAAATAATAGCAAAAACCTTGATAACACGGCATTATACATACGAATTGTGTTCTATATGCATTGTGACTAAATTAGTCCGTGTAACATTAAATGAATGATAAAAGTATTGATTTATCAACGTTTACACGACTTTTTAAATTAATTAGCCCCACTTTTAGCCCCAGTTCTGATTTCTAAACTTTTGCTGAACACTCACTCATTATGAGTTGCGGCTTTTTATTATGCCATGAGAGGTTGAGCATGAAATTGAAATAGGAAAATTTAAAAGGATCACCCGGAGGATAGTGACCCTTAATAATGATTTGGAGGTGTAAGGTTAAATTAGTATTACCTTACAATAGTTATGAGCATTATATGTGGTATTGGTGGTATTGGATATTAATAACATCTATTCATAAAACTAGTGCCGACAATAATCAGAAGAATGAATAGAACAACGACTAAAGCGAATGGGTTTCGTTCGCGACGCTCTTCGCGAAGCTCTTCGCGAAATTCTCCGCAGTATCCCATAAAATATCCCTCCTTTCTATAATCTATAATATGTATAGTTTTCAAAAGGGATTGCGATATTTATCTTAGGATGCGTTAGAAAAATGTTTAAAAATAAATATGTTAAAAATAGGTATACACTATCAAGAAAAAATAATAGATGTTAGCTAAGTCATATCCAATCGGGTATGGCTTTTTATTATGCATTTAACTATGAATTTTGGAGGATAAACCGCATAGAGAATGTCCTGTGCCTTTCTATAATTGGGTGGAATGGTGAATAGGCATGTAGCATGATTATGAATGCCGGATTAGGTTATTAGGTTACGTACTGATTCAAATGTCACCATTGTTTTTGGAGATACTTAGAGCGATTGGTAAAGCTATTTAAATATAAAATATCAGGTCAGTAAGTGGTTCATCTTCTGTACAGTTTAAACGGCATACAAGCTGACTCCAACACCCTAGAGTCAGCCTGTATATTTTCAATTAGCAATTTTATTAACAACCAACGATGGAAGTCTATAAAAGACGGATCCATCGCTTGAAGTGACCCTGATACTAAGTCTATCATCTTTGTTTAATCGTAGTTGTATTGTTCTTCCTACTGTGTTAGCCATTTCTAAGAATACAACGCCGCCAACTGAACTTGAAGCATCGACACTGATTTCAGATTCAAAAATGCTAGCAGTCGCAAGGGTTGAATCATTGATGAACAAACAAAAAAACACATGCGCAGGGGTAATTTCATTAGAATCGTTAAGAAGAAAGGCTGAGATGTCCATTCTGATTTCATATACGCCACTTATGGCAACTTGAAGATCAGTAGTATTATTAGGAACGGGAGCAGGATCTACATTGGCGAGAAGAAAGTAAAATACCAAGGGACATTAAGGAAAGAACAATTAAGAATGAGGAAAATAAAATATAGATCAAGGACACCCGAATTATTGGGCGTCCTCTTTTTTATATGGTGTGTATTCGATTAAATCAGAGATGTCGCAATCTAAAGCGATACATAGTGCTTCTATAGTATTTAGATCAATTCGTGTTACCTCAGTACGGTTACAATTTGACTCCGGAGGAATTTGAAGAATTATTTACAAAAGAATATCCTGAGGATTGGGAGAAATTGTGGGATCACTATAATAGGAGTAGTGAAGAAAATAAGAATAAACCGGCTAAAAAGAGAATACCGTTAACCCATCCGAAACAATCTATCCGAAATATATATAACGTGAGGATGAAAAAACATCAACAAGAATTATATTTACAACAAAGAAATATAGAACAGAATAACGAATAATTTAAACTTACTCGCCTTCCACAATTATCTGTGGGGGGCTTTTAAATATTTGTAAATTAACTGTGCTAAGCAGCACTATCTTTCAATTAATTAAGTTATTTTAATAATTGAACAACAAAAAAAGATTGAAGCTTATTAGCACCAATCTAATTATTTCATCTATACAAACATGCCCACCAAAGCGTTAATAATAAGTCCTGAATTTAGCCCAAATCAGCCCCAAATCAGCCCCGAAAATTAGCCCCAATTTTATGTTATTTAAAGTGTTTATATGCATTGTTGATAAAAAGAAAAAAGCCTACAGAATATTGATGTAGTAGGCTTTGTGGGAATTAATTATTGCACTTTGCAAAGTAATTTTATTAGTCCGTGAAGCATAAAGATGATAAATAACCTAACATTAATAAAAGACCAATACCCATTGTGATATCCATGCTCATGTTTTGTACCTCCTTTTAAAAAACGACACATTTATCCTACATACTGCGAGTAAATGCCCTATTAATTAGTTTGGGGCAACAGGATGATGGTCATACAAGCGTCTTCCCAGGATGTGAAGTTTTTACTTTATACATAAATATTGTACAATGAATTTTAAAATTATGAAACCTTTTATAGGTCTTATGCGTATATATTAGTAATAGATTTACCAATTTGTACATAAAGAGAAGGTGTTAATTAATGAAGAAATGGATTCAAAAAAGTATCGTTATTATGGTTGCGTTTTTAACATTTGGATTAATTACGCCAACACATGAAATATGGGAAGCATTTGATCATAATCCATCAAATCGTGCATCTATCGGACCATCACCTGGGACAAGCACTGCAGAAGCGGCTGCTCTTCCGATAGAACAAACAGAAATACAGGAAGACCCTATTGACTACAGTACATTGCTCGTTGATGCGGCGAAAGAGCAATCCTATGTGAAATTCGGCACAAAAATTGGCCCGAAAATTAGTAATGAATTTGACGCTATTATCTTCCCTAAAATGGAGGAAGCCATTGCAATGACAGTAGAAGGCTTAGACGATGCATCATTAGCATCCTTAACAATTTCAGAAAAGCCAAGTGGTAACTATGGCGAGAAAATTTTTAATATTACTAGCAATGAAACAGGCATGGATTTAATTCGCTTCCATGTCCGCACAGAAAAAAGACCACAGGATGGCTATTATTACAACTTCCACTACCACAGTGCCGAGGACGACTTTATGGCACACAATAACTTAGGTGATATATACTGGGAGAAAAACACACCTCCGAAGTGGTTGTCCTAAAAAACAAAAAACACTCGTTTAAAATACGAGTGTTTTTTTGTTTTAAAATATTGATATTTAATTGAATCCTGTACTTAACAGTTTTCCCATACGATAGCTGCCCAAGTAACATCCCTAATGATCGTTTCAATACTACTTGTTGAAGATACTTGAAGTCGATAGGTCGTGTTACATTCGCATTGACGAGGTTTATCACAACACTTGAAATGAAATGGAAGGTCTATCGTTATAGAGGTATTAGGAGGGATGGTTACATCTTGACCATAATTAAAATTATGTCTGCAAACTTCTTTTCCAAATTCATCGATAATGCGAAATGTTAAATTGAAGATTATTGTTTCGTGATCAGGAGTGGCAGAGGTGTTCAAGAATGGCAACGAAACAAGTCCAGTTACTTCATGTAGAACTTCTGAACAGTTTTCTTGGCATATTTCCAAAGTAGCGACAGTTTGCCAAAAATCTACACCTGGGAGAACATCAACATTAAGCACTCCATTATCTGACGTACAAAATAATTTAGATTTATTAAAGCCGCAATTGCATGTGTTACACTGCAAGGGACACTCCTGTGGCGGTGGTGAAGGTACTATTGGTGTTGGGCAATGTGTAACTTGAGGAACTTCACTGCATTGAAATCTAAAAGAACTCATTTATTTAACCTCCCGAATTCTTACTCTTGATGGAATACCACATTTTTTACAATGTTCGCGTGAATAATTTTTTTCACGTGGATTCAAAACTATACCTCCTAATTTGTTTTCTGTAGATTATTCAAATTGGGTTTTTTTATTTGTGTGTTTGTAGATATAATTCAATACTAAATGAGTAGATGGCATTGTTGGTAGTACAGTCTATTGCTCAAATGACAGGTGATTTAGATAAGGCAACAGACATAGCATTCTTGCTTAATAATGCTTTTATAGCGTCCGGTTCGGATATAGCTAATGCTGAACGTGGACTTGATCAGTATGTGAAAATGTTGTCGAAAGGGAAAGTAGAGGCGAATAGTTGGAGCACCTTACAGGAAGCTATGGGTTTTTTTAGCTCCAAATAAAAGTTTTTTAATCCCTGTTTTACATAGTTTGATTTTGATAGTTCCATTTTTGCGTTGATAGATCGATGTTATAAGTAAGTTTAGATAGAGTATCCATCACACCAAATTAATTTGGGAGAAAAATATACATCACCGAAATGGTAACCTAATAGTCACGAAACACTCGTTTAAAATACGAGTGTTTTTTGTTTGTAATATAGATGAAGGAAGGATATGGGAAAGGATGTTTCTCAAAATGTACCTCAAATTTCATCAGTTAAATAAGATGCGTGTGCTTCATCTGTTTCAATAGTATATAAATTTAAGAAGCAAGCTCCCATCCACTATATTTACACACAAGAATAAAGTGGTGCTCTTTCTACAACCGTCTATACATTTGTTTTTTTATTTTAATAAAATATACAGAAAGTAATATTTTTTAGGGGGTGATTCTATGTCAAACCAAACATCAACAAGTCAAAATAGAAAGTATACGATTACCACAGGACCATTTCTCGTTCCATTGGATGCTGCATTTGGACAGCCTAATAATCGACTTGTGATTCTTATTAAAAATCCTACAAGCAAACCACTAGAGGCTAATGTTGTGATTGAATATTGCCCTTCTTTACAGCTTTCATCTGAAGGGATAACACTTCCTTTTATAACTAATCAGAAAGAAAAACCTTTTCTAGAAGGTCTTCCGTCAACTGTTATACCACCAAGGAGTTGTACTCGATTGGAATTCGATATTAGTTCTCTTGTAAATGGAAACCTTCATGTTAAATCTACAGGCGATTATTTAGTAGGAGAACGCCCATTACTTGGAAAACTTGAAATCGAAGTGGTTGGCGGATCCGGCCTTACTAGTCCTACAAATCCTGGCCTTACTGCTGCTGATCCTTCCATGGTATTCCATTATGGTGATATGAAGGTTATCCTTTAGGAACGTTAGATTTTATAAATAAATCATAAACTGAGTACTGCTTGCGATAGAAGCATGTACTCGGTTTCATTTATTGATGATTAGTTAGTGAAAAAAGTAAGAGATAAACTAGAAAACCTTCATTTTTTCAGTCGAACGATTGATGTAGAAAGGTATTCCTTTTAATAATATATTTCTTAACTATATGGTAACAAGGAGAGTATTACATAGACTTAGAAGCGGAAATTAAAAAACAGGGGGAAACATACATTAAAAGAATTGTTGGAGTTGAAAAGGGAACGTATGTTTGGTAATGTGGAACATAAATAGTAAAAGGGGGAGTATGATGAGTAATCGAAATCTTATACTTCGAAATGTAGTTGAAGATGATCTGCCTATTTTTTTTGAGCATCAACAAAACGTTGAAGCCAACTGTTTGGCTGCCTTTACTAGAAAGGACCCCGGCAATTGGGATAGCTTCATTATACACTGGAACAAAATTCTTACTAATCAAGATATTATTAAGCAAACGATTATAGTCGAAAATAACGTAGTTGGACATGTTCTATGCTTTGAACAGTTCGGAGAATCAGAAGTTAGCTATTGGATTGGAAATGAATATTGGGGAAAAGGGATCGCAACCAAAGCTTTACAGGAATTTCTAAAGCATGTCACTATTCGTCCCCTTTATGCTCGTGCTGCTAAAGACAATGTGGGATCTCTTAAGGTTTTAAAGATATGTGGATTTACGATTTCAGGCGAGGATATCGGTTTTTCTAATGCACGTAACAAAGACGTACAGGAGTTTATACTCACCCTCAATTAAAATTTAAGCCGAGGTATAATTGATTGCTTGGCTTTGTTATTTTTGCTTCGTTGATAATAAAAGTAAAACACAATCAGCTTCGATATGAATAAAGACTATCCAAAAAGCCTTCCCCGTAATGGAGAAGGCTTATTTTTATTACTGAGTGATGCGCTCGAAAAACGCTTTTGTTTTTTCTATATCCGTTACATGTCGATTGCATGTTTGGCTATCTGCGCAAATGTAATTACTATAATTTGTGAACGTTCCAACGACTTGCCCTTTTACAGACGTAGTAAATAAGCCAACATCAGAGTGGCGGTTACATAGTGCACATATTCCTTTCATTGTATTGTTAGAGAAAGTTCCTTTAATCGCTTTTAGCTGTTCATTTTGTTCCAGCACGACATATTTTCGATGTGTACCAGGATCATCCCAAGCTAAATAACAAATCTGCTGAAAATCCATGTCTTCAAGCTTCGGTAGCTTGAGCTTTTTTTCCTTTTTAAATAGGCTCTTCAGTGTGCTTGCAGTGACTGCTCTGAATGGGATAACGTATTGTTTTAATTGCTCTAAATACACTTCACCCTGTGCACGATCTGTCACTTTAAAAAGCTGTTCAATTAGCTGAGTTTCTGCAGTGGACAGCGATAATTTAGCTGTAATTTCGCTTTCAACAATACCATGTACGGCAAGGATTACGCTTTTATCATTTGTCGTTGCAAGTGTTTGTATAATTTTTTTCATTTGCTGCTCAAGTAAATGATAGTTTGCAACCGTTAAAAACGGCTGAATTGTTTGTTTTTCCATTTGAATTCACTCCTGAATAGTAGGCTTTTTTAATAAAGGTTACTGGCCTAAAGAGATCCTTCAATCTATGTTATATGCGTTAACTTTTCTAGACCTCTTTGACCTGTAAAGTGTTTGGTCTAGAGCAAGCATTACAAAAGAATGCGTCCATTTCGATTCCTCCTTGAAAAGAAAACTATCCTTATTATAACATTTTTTAGGAATAAGATAAAGTTAGAAAATTCACTTACTTTAATATGTAATATCTGGTATAATAGTTTAATATTATCTTATTTTAGAGAGTTGTGGATGATGACATTTTGATAAAACGCATGCAATGTATATAGGTTGATTGTAGTGGAGACTGGGCGACTCCTTGGGGATTAGCAATAGAGGAACGAAGGCTAAAAGCATCACATCCTGTGATAACGCCTTCGTGACCAACTTCGTGTTGGCCCGAGACCCTGGAGCGTAGCGAAGCGGCTCATCGGACGCCCCCAGGAAAGCGCCCAGTCGGAACGGAAATCAACCCCACGCTATGGTGATAAGCTTGAATTTCTGAAAGGGGGAATTTTTATGAAACAGGTTATCGGTCATGAAAATTTATATGTTTGGAGAGGGATTGTTAGTAACTAACACGGTGTGCTTAGTACTAATAGACCTTCCAAACTCTTATTCTATTGAAAATCTAGGAGGACTATTATGCTAAATCAACAAGGATTTAATTTATGGGCTGATGGTTACGATAAAACGGTTCAGCTAAGTGAAGAAAGCAACCAATATCCATTTGCAGGATATAAAGCAGTATTAAATACGATTTTTAACGAGGTTATGCACATACCGAAATCAACTGTTTTAGACATTGGATTTGGCACCGGGGTGTTAACGGAAAAGCTTTATGACAATGGGCATATAATCAATGGATTCGATTTCTCCTCAAAAATGATCGATATCGCTAAAGAAAAAATGCCGAATGCAAACTTATTGGAGTGGGATTTGTCAAATGGGTTGCCAGTAGCGCTCCTTCAACAAAAATATGACGCCATTATTAGCACCTATGCGCTACATCATTTTACTGATGAGATGAAGGTGCAATACATTACTGCGTTATTGCAGCAGCTAACACCTGAAGGTAAGATTTTTATCGGGGATATCGCGTTTGAAACAAAGGCCCAACTTGAAAAATGTCGTGAAGAAAGTATTGGCTATTGGGATGATGATGAATTTTACTTTGTCCATGAGGAAATGAGTTCTTTATTAAAAGGAGTATGCCAATTAGAATTTTACCCGATCACACATTGTGGTGGGGTGTTTGTACTTTCGAATTTTAAGTAGGAAGATGATTAAATGATTATTTCTGATTATATATATGGTGAATTCGAGATAGATGATGTGTTAGAGGAACTTATTTTGAGTAAACCGATGCAAAGGTTGAAGGGTATTCATCAAGGTGGGGCAAGTTATCTTGTAAATAGCAAATGGAATGTAACACGTTTTGAGCATTCAGTTGGTGTCATGCTGTTAATTAAGCAGGTCGGTGGTTCTTTAGAGGAGCAGATTGCAGGGTTATTGCACGATGTTTCACATACAGCTTTTTCGCATGTCATTGATTTCGTCCTAGATAATAAAGCGGAAGATTATCATGAAGAAATATTTATGGATGTAATCAGGAAATCAGAAATTCCTATTATTCTTAAAAAGTATGACTACAATTATGAGCATCTACTTTTAAATACTGCGACATGGAATTTACTTGAACAACCAGCTCCTGAATTATGTGCAGATCGAGTAGATTATACGTTAAGGGATATGTATGTATACGGACAAGCCTCACTAGAAGAAATACAAAAATTTTTAAATGATATAATTGTTTATCAAGGGAAGATGTGCCTTCAAAGTATTGAACTTGCAGAATGGTTTGTCAAAACATATTATCAAGAAGTTCTTGATTTCTTTATGGATCCGTTAAATATTTATGCCTATTATAAATTGGCTCAAACGCTAAAGTTATCTTTAGAGAAAAAGATCATTACACTTGCTGATTTTCTTAAGGAAGATCATGAACTAATCGAACGGATAAAATACTCTAATGATAGGCAAGTGCAGAGCCTTTTAAAACAGCTTCATTCAGATGTAAAAGTGGGGGTGGATCAGAAAGAATTTGATATTCATCAAAAGAATAAAACTCGACTTATCGATCCTTTGCTTTACCTTCACAATAGATTATTAAGGGCTAGTGAATTATCTGAAGATGTTAGAAAAATGAATGTAGCTGCTAATGAAAAATTTCAACAGGGTGTGTTTGTGAAGATTCTTTGAGTTTCTTGGTAAATCACAAAAAAGTTAAGATAAATTATTTTAGACTCTCGATAAATATAAGATTCTTCTCGATAAAACTAGTAAATGGGCTGCCAGTGGACAGCCCATTTAGTTTAGTATGGGGGGATCTTCCTTATTGGATGTTTTTACGTGAATGGAACGTTATTTCTTTCAACAGCAATCCCGATTATTTATCCGAAATGGTTAAAGCCTTATGCTGAATTGCCTACCAAATTATTCGTGTGTTAAAAATCTTTATCAAGATGGAAGAATTCTCTTTTGATATATCGTCAGTTACGATATAATCGTTTGAAACGATATAATAAAGGAGTACATTTAATGATTACAGAAATAAATAACTATTTTACATCGATTTTTTACCATCTACATACAACGCATGAAGATTCAATTTCGCATCAGAGCGTACGTATTTTACAGATGATTCAAAAGGAAGATGAAGTAACTGTGCGTGATATTGCAGGGTTACTGAATATTTCTCAAAATACAGCGTCTGAGCATATCAAAAAGCTGGAGCGTAATGGCTGGGTGAAAAAGGAGCGGGCTCTCGACGATCAACGTAAAGTCCATATTCATTTAACGGCTGATGGACTTCGTGTTTTAAAGAAAAACACAGAATTAGATGATAAGAAACTGCAACATGCACTAAACCAGCTTTCAGAAGAAGATCAACAAATAGTTTTACAGGCATTTCGTTTATTAAGCGAGGTGGCTAAATAATGTACACATTTGTAAAAATTCTATGCTCGGCAGCCGTTATTGGTATTGTGACAGAGATTGCTAGAAGATTTCCTAGCTATGGTGGCATTATCGCAGCACTACCACTTGTCAGTATTTTAAGCATCATTTGGCTTACTGTGCAAAGTGAATCGAGTGAGCATATTCAGCGGTTTACAGTTGGTGTAATCGTTGGACTACCAGCGACAATGGTGATGCTATTTGTTATTTATATGGCGATGAAATCATCGATCCATATCGTTTTTGCTATTGGACTTGGTGTCATTTCGTGGGCAGTATTTCTAGTTGTTCAAAAAGCCATAGCTAGTATGTTTAATTTTTCAATTTAGGAGAATGATAGATGACAGTGATTCCTATTCAGCAATTACCCCAACAAGATGTGGTGCAGTTTTTTAAAGAGCATTGGGGAAGTACAGAAATGGTCATTTCCAGTGGGATTTATGACTGTAGTAAATTAGAGGGGTTTGTCTATGTAGATGAACAAAATATGATTTTAGGTCTTGTGACGTATAGTATTCGTGAGGTAGAATGTGAAATTATTTCCCTTGATAGTATTGTAGAAGGAAAGGGAATAGGTTCATTGCTAGTACAAGCAGTTGAGGAAAATGCTTTCGAACAAGGCTGTAAGATCATTACCCTTATAACGACAAATGATAATTTACACGCGATCAATTATGCCTTGGCATAATTGCGTCCGGAATCGGCTTTGTGCTTGCACAAAGAACTCCTTTCCGATTCCGTGACATCCGCCGGAGGCTTTAACTTCTTTCAGCGGATGTTTGGACAACCGCTGAAAAATAACTTAAACCCGCATTCATCTCACCACCTATAGAGGTGGGATACTTCAGCTGAAAGAAGTTAAGATTCTATCAAAAAAGAGGTTATTACTTAGTCGAAATTATACAAAACGCGGTCGAACAAGCAAGAGTTTATAAACCTGAAATTCCTTTAATCGGAAATGATGGGATTCCAATACGTGATGAAATACGGTTAGCAAAACAATCTGGCTTTTAATGAGTCAGGTTGTTTTTATTTTCAAGGTTACATAACCTACGATTTCTCGCTATACTTGATAAGTAGCAAGAAAGTGAGGAATGACATGAAAAAATTACTATTTGTATTATTATTTAGCGTTCTAGTGGTGGGAGCCGCTTTCATCATTTATTTAAAAAGCAATCCACCGCTCGTCATGAACAGCTTTACGAATCCTACAGATAATTCAACTATAAGAATCGTAGAAATAGAAAATAAAGGATTGCGTGAGATAGAGCTTCAACAAATTCTCGTTAATGATAAAGTACCTGAAAATGCCGAGCTTGTCGTGAGTAAATCTGAACCGATTGAAGCAGAAACGAAGCTGGTAGGTAATCCGAATATTACCTATCATAAATTACGGCAAGTAACTATTTTTCCTAGTCAATACATAGATCGCCAGGCCATTGGAAAGCAGCCTCAGCATTATGCAGTAAAGGTTGAAGCACCTTCTATTAACAAAATAACGATTAAGTACGATTATTTAAAAATACCATTTACTTTAACAGCTGAATTACAAGCGGCAAAGTAAAGTGAAACTATAATCAGTGGGGGTTTCTTACCCCACTGATTTTTAGTCTTCACCAATGGTGCTTTCAAAGGCAGTTGACCTTTCACTAATTTTGGCTGGGATACTTGTATCCACCGCTTTGCTTATTACTGCCTGTAAATGCGGTGTAGTGGTTTTAATGGCTAAGTCAGTATATACTCGTTATTTGTCTTATCCTTTATACCTATGTCATTTCATAAGATTGTTTGATGAAAAAATACTACGGCTCCTAAAGGATGGTAATCTTATAGTAATAGCCATTGCAATGTTAGGAGGGACTAAATGGGATTTCTCGTCGTTAGTATAGTACTTGTTATCTGTATTTTCACTGTGACTTTAGTGGTTATTCGGAAGCATTCTAAGGAGGATGTTAAGCTAGAAGTAACTGCTGTATGTGAAGGGGAAAATGAAATAGGTCAAGCTATTATGAAGATATATTTTACATTTTCAATTGGCAAACTAGCACAGCGTAATAAAGAAATAATAGGCAGTATTGATTGGTCAAAAGGATGGATGCCTGTTTGCTATAATTTAAAGGAAAATGGGGTCTATCAGGAGCAACGATTACTCCCTGCTACAAATGAGACAACCTATACAACTTTCGAAATAAACGCTACAAATGTTATTGATCATCTGGGACGGGGTGAGGGGTATGTTGTATTAGTTTTAGAGGATTTTATTTCGACAGATAAATCTAGAGCAGGTGTTATTCTTGCTGTTACTGCTAATATGGTGACCTATCAACTATCTGATTCAACTAGCTGGAATAATGACTTTGCAGTTCATCAAAAAATACAAAAAAGCTATTCGTTAGGAGGAAAGGCCTGATGAATAGCTTTTTTATTTGGTAGGAAATAACGGAACCTATTAAAGTGAATTTCGTAAAATATTAAAGGGAAAGAGTGTCTTGGTTGTATTTCTCTTGGTTGTATTTCTTATGATAATGGGACAACCTTGGATCAAACGATGCCTAATCAATAATCGAAAAGAAGGTAAAAACTTTGGATATTTTAACAAATAAATTGATCATGATTGCTTTATTTATTCTCATCATTCATTCGATAGAGACACTTGCGTATGCAGTTCGATTATCAGGTGCACGTGTAAAATTATTAGCCTCTGCACTATCCTTGTTCAATGTAATGGTCATGGTTTCGAGGTTGGCAAATATGATGCAGCAGCCTTTTACTGGAAGTTTGACTGACACAGCGCCGAAAGAAAACGCGTTAGCGTTTGTGGAGCAGCAATTCAGAGTGCTTATTGGGGCAGCTTCACTAGGTACATTGGTAGGCATTCTACTATTGCCGACTTTTATCGCGATATTTTCAAGGGGCATTATTCATTTATCTGAGGAAAAAGGTTCCATTCCAGCGTTATTCAAAAAAGGTTTTAGTATAGAGTATTTTAAACGTGGAATAAAACACATTCATTTGCCAAGCTTGTCATACTTAAAGGGGATTAGCTGGCGTGATATCCCACTTAAATTATTTATTGTGAATGTCGTAATAACGGCCATCTATACAATTGGTGTCTTGTCTGCACTTTACGCCTCTTTATTAGTTCCAGAAAGAGCAACAACTGCTGTGATGGCATCAGGACTTATTAATGGGATAGCAACGATGTTACTCATCATATTTATTGACCCTAAAATTTCCGTTCTTGCAGATGATGTTATTAATCAAAGAGGTAGCTACTTAAGCCTAAAACAAGCGTCTGTAATGATGATGGGTTCAAGGTTACTAGGCACATTTTTGGCGCAGCTTTTATTTATTCCAGGGGCAAAATATATTGCCTGGTTCACCCAATTTATGACGTGAGGAGGGTTTACACGGATAATCACTATTCAAGCAGAGTAACAGTTTTCAAGAAGGATTGATAACTTACATTAAAGGTTAAGGGATTTGATCCTCAAATGCCTATAGGAATATTAATACCTTCTAAAAAAAGAAACTATATGAGCCAGACAAAGCAACATCTTATGAAATTAATTGAATCGTTATTGTTATAACCTTAAATTCTAGTTTGGTTTCAGCTTGTCGACACACACTGTGATAAGGAACAGTTGATTTTTCACTGAGAGTAGCGACTCCAGATAGCTAATTTCCTACTATGCATAAGCTATAAAAATAACTTTTATTCACACATCACCAAAAGTTTTGAATGACATCTTTGTTAAAACATATGCCATGTATATTAGTTAATTAGAGTGGAGGCTAGACGCCCACAGTGTGCGAAAGCGTAGCGACAGCAACAACAAAGCGCCCAGTCGGAATGGAAATCAACCACACGTTATGGTGATGATCCATTAAATTGTTTCGCGGAAAATTTTCAAATATTGACAAGTAATGAAACATTCGTTATAGTAAGTAACAATTTCACAAAGCAATGAAATTGGCGAAGAGAAGGACACGAGTTTTGATAAGCGATTTACAGAGAGGGAGGCCTAAGCTGAAAGCTTCCTAATGCAGCTAGTAAAACTTACTACCTTTGAGCAGTGCTTGGAAACTTGCACCGTACTTGCAACGTTACTGCATTTCAATGAGCCACTAGTGCATCTAGTGGGAATTTGGGTGGAACCACGGGTAATCAACACATGCTCGTCCCTTATGGGGCGAATATGTGTTTTTTTTATTTTTAACTTCTTTCAGCAGAAGTCTCCCACCTCTATAGGTGGTGAGATGAATGCGGATTTAAGTTACTTTTCAACGGATGTCCAAACACCTGCTGAAAGAAGTTAAAGCCTCAGGCGGATGTCACGGAATCGGAAAGGAGTTCTTTGTGCAAGCACAAAGCCGATTCCGGACGCAATTATGCCGAGGCATAATTGATAAAAAAGGAGTAGAGAACATGTCAAATCAAGTAATTAACATTCAATTTCCAGATGGTAAACAACAAGCATTTTCAAAAGGTGTTACACTAACCGACATTGCACAAGCGATTAGCCCCGCTTTACGTAAAAAAGCAATCGTAGGGAGTGTGAACGGAACCATCATTGATTTGACGCGCTCGATTTTGGAGGATTCACAAATTTCCATATACGATGCAAGCACAAAAGAAGGAATTCAGGTAATTCGTCATTCAACAGCCCATTTATTAGCCCAAGCAATTAAGCGTTTATACCCTGCTGCTCAATTTGGGGTCGGACCAGTTATAGAAAATGGGTATTACTATGATATCGACATTGCGCATTCCTTTGCGCCTAGTGATTTACAACGAATTGAAAAAATGATGAAACAAATTGTTCAAGAAAATATACAAATAAAGCGCAAAGAAGTAACAAGAGCTGAGGCACAACAGTTATTTGCTCATGATGCGCTAAAGCTAGAGTTATTAAAGGATATTCCTGAAAATGAAGTAGTAACAGTTTATGAACAAGGAGATTTTTATGATCTTTGTCGTGGGCCACATGTACCTTCTACAGGGAAACTGCAACACTTTAAATTAATGAATGTGTCAGGTGCTTACTGGCGTGGAGATAGCAATAATCAAATGCTTCAGCGTATATACGGTGTAGCCTTTGCCTCAAAAAAAGAGCTTGAGGAATATTTTGTTTTTCTAGAAGAGGCGGAGAAGCGGAATCACCGAAAGCTAGGAAAAGAACTAGAGTTATTTATGTTTTCAGAGGAAGCACCAGGGATGCCATTTTATTTAGCAAATGGTCAAATTATCCGCAACGAATTGGAGTCTTATTTACGTCATTTACAAGCAAAATTTGATTACCAAGAAGTACGGACACCATTGATGATGAACCAGCGCTTATGGGAGCAGTCAGGACATTGGGATCACTATAAAGAAAATATGTACTTTACAAATGTAGACGACCAAAGCTTTGCATTAAAGCCTATGAATTGCCCTGGACATATGCTGATTTTTAAAAATGATTTACATTCGTATAGAGATTTACCGATTCGTATGGCTGAATTTGGTCAAGTTCATCGACATGAATTTAGTGGTGCATTAAATGGACTTTTACGAGTGCGTACGTTTTGTCAGGATGATGCACATATTTTTGTTACTCCACAGCAAATTGAAGATGAAATTGCGCTTGCCCTGAAGATTATTGATGAGGTATACCAAGTTTTTGGCTTCCAATACGATATTGAATTATCAACACGTCCCGCTGATTATATGGGGGAACTTGAGCTTTGGAACCAAGCCGAAGCGGCGTTAGAAAACGTACTAACGAATCTAGGCTTTCCTTTTACAATAAATGAAGGTGATGGAGCGTTTTATGGACCAAAAATTGATATTCATATAAAAGATGCCATTCATCGCAGTCATCAATGTGCAACGGTACAGCTCGATTTCCAACTACCTGAAAAATTCGACTTAACATATGTCAATGAACAGAATGAAAAAGTAAGACCTGTCGTTATTCATCGAGCGGTATTCGGTTCTATTGATCGCTTTTTAGGCATATTGATTGAGCATTTTGGAGGGGCGTTCCCAACATGGCTTGCACCTCAGCAAGTAAAAGTCATTGGGGTTGCAGATAAGCATCGAGAATATGTCCAGCATGTTGTTGAAGCTTTACAAAATGAACAAATCCGTGTAAGTATTGACGATCGACAAGAAAAACTAGGTAAAAAAATTCGTGAAGCTCAAATGAAAAAAACACCTTATGTTGTAGTGCTTGGTGATAAAGAAATGGATACTCAACATGTCACTGTTCGTAAATATGGTCAGCAAGCATTAATTGAAAAACCATTGCAGCAGTTTATAGAGGAAATAAAGCAAGAAATACAGCAAAAGGCCTTATCTTAAAAAGGGGACATCCACATTCATCTCACCATTTATAGAGGTGGGAGACTTCTTTACCTGTACTTGTCGTTTCGCTTTCAGTACAAAAGATTGCTGAAAGAAGTTAAACGAGGTCCTATAAAACAATTTAGCTCGACTCTAGGAGAAGTCAGTACTCCCAAGAGTCGAGCTATAACAGCCGTAGAATATATATTATTTTCCGAATTTGCATAAAAATGTTAGTTTTTTCTTCGAATTTGCTACTATTAATCAATTTTCAAGCATACAATAAATTAAACAACAATCGAAATACAATTATTTGATGGTATTACTTTGGTAATTACTATTTCCTAAAAGGATTGTTTGTGTCTCCGCGTCAATGACCAGGTATTTATGATAAGACTCCTGATTCAATTGCTTAAAGGATGCTAAAAAATATACTTGTCGATTGGGATGAATAAAAGTATGTTGAGAGAGGTCTGTTTTTTTACGTATAAAATTTGTTTTTAGATTAAATGTTTCCTCAGCCTTCGAAAAGTCCTTAAAGGCTATTCTTTGACGAATGTTCAAGGTAGCATTGTTATATTCCTCATAGATTGTCCTATCTAATTGATGGTAAAAATCATTCTCAGTACGAAATGCTTGATATTGATTATTAGGGTATTTATAAGATGTAGTTCCAGAAGGTATGCAAAGAATCGGTGCTTTGTTTTCAACTGAATCTTGAGGCTGCTGTAGTAAAAAGCTTGAAGCGATCAATGATAAAATAAATACCTGCATGATTAAGCCTCCTTTTTCCTGTCATCAAAAAGATAGCCCATTTATATGATATTTATACATATCTTCTCAACAGCAATAGGCTTTATAACCGGAATTTAATACAGGATAAAACTAGGCGAATCATCGGAAATCATTTTAGCTTGCTTTATGGATTGCTTTTGAATATTTATTTAGTAGGACATCTAATTCTTGGCTACAATCTACCACACTGGGATGGGTGAAACCTAAATCCATAGCCTTTTTATACATATCTTTCCTTTTATTTTCAATCTCCATCTTCAAGAATTGTTTAAACGATATATTAACCAAAATCTTTTCCCCCTAAATTTTTTTCTTCATATTATTCTTGAAATACATTGACCTCGATTCAACTTTTTCATTGTATCTCACCTAAAATGAAAAATATGTCATATTGTGTATAGCTTGAGAAATTCGTAATTTAGTCATAGAAAAAAATATTAATTCTTACATGATGGAAATAAATACAGAATAATAGTGTTGAATATTTATGCCTATATAAATTACTTTTATTGTATTATTGGTGTGTTTTTTACCCTTAATATTAGAATATTAGTGTTTTTTTTTGACTAGATTTCAGAAAATGTTTAAGGTGATATTTAATAGATTAGCGTCTTTTGTACTATGAAAATTTATGCAGGTATCGACGAGAATTTTTATGGTCTTTATTTTCTTGTCACAATTTATCAAATATACTTTTTTGTTGTTTGATATTGAAGAGATTTCTTTCTGGTTTAAATGTTGAGAATTTTCGAAATATATAGAATGATGGAAGAAGTAGTATGTGAATCTATTAAATGATAGGGGGAGGTATACAATGTTGAAGTTAAAGTTGCCAATACTAATCGTTATTGTCGTTTCAAATTTAATGTTAATAGCATGTTCAGAAGAGAAGTCAAAATTAGGAGAATCACCAGGAACAACATCGGTTACTAATCATAACGTTCAACATGTGGAAGATTGTAAATCGACTCCTCCAGTCATTGATAGGGAGTATGATTTTACATATTTAGAGGAATTGCCAGAGGAAAAACGAGTTTTATATGAAGAATTCTTAAGCAATGAGAATATGAATAGTTTAAAGACTTTTACACCAGAGGAAATGGTGTTAATTATGATGAATTTAATATATGAGCATAATTTCGATAAACTCTATGCAATTACCTACAATAACAATGAGCTTCCAGATAAACAAACGTTTATTGATGAGTATATAAACTATTTATTAGATGAACAAATACAGGATTATTTAATATACCGATACTACAATGATATTTTATTAGATAGAGAAACTAGTACAGAAAGTATAGCAATTGTTCAATTGGATATAATTTTCGGAAGCTCTCACTATCGTAAGATATTTGCTTTACTAAAAGAGGATGGTATGTGGAAGGTTGATTTATATAATTATATAAAAGAAAAGAAAGCAAAATCTGAAGAAAAATAGAGGAAACAATTATGACCGTAATATACTTTGTAAGACACGCGCATTCTTACTATACAGCTGATGAGTACAATCGCCCGCTTTCTGATAAAGGTTTTGAGGATCGGGATCGTGTGACAAAATTATTTACCAATAAAATAATCCATGCTATATATTCAAGTCCTTATAAAAGATCTGTTCAGACGGTGGCAGGTATAGCACAAGAACATAAGCTAGAAATAAATACGATAGATTCTTTAAAAGAAAGAAACCTATCTAATGGGAATCTACTGGACTTTGACACTGCGATTCATCAAGTATGGAGTCATCCGAAATTCGCATTTGAGGGTGGGGAATCAAATGAAGTCGCCAAGGAACGAGCTATTACTACCTTACAAAAAATTATCCTTGCACATCCAAATGACAATATAGTGATTGGTACACATGGCAATATAATGGTCTTAATGATGCAATATTTTGATGCACAATATAATTATTCATTTTGGAAGGGACTTTCAATGCCTGATGTTCATCAACTTACATTGCAGCATTTCGTGTTAAGTGATGTACAAAGAACTTGGAAAGATTAGGGGATGGAAAATAGAAGGGGGGCTGTCAATTGGCAGCCCCTTGCTTCATTTTATCGAGAATTTTTGTGATTTATCGTGAAAATCAAAGTACTTCTAGCCCTATAGAAGATTGTTTTTCCAATTGAGTCCATTCTTCTCGTAATAAACCGAATAGCAAGACATCATGAAATTGACCGAAGCGGAAAAGTTCATTTCGTAAACTACCTTCTTGTGTAAAGCCACACTTTTCATAAGAACGAATTGCTCCTTTATTAAAGCTGAAAACTTGAAGTTTGATTTTATTAATGGAAATATAGTTAAAAATAAAGTGAATAAGAGTATTCATTGCATCCGTTCCAAGGCCTTTACCATGCCATTGTTCGCCAATTGAAATGCCTACAAAGCAAGTACTGTTTTTCCAGTTGATTCCATAGACACCGCAAGAACCGATAAGTTCATTTGACGACTTTTCGAATATACCGAAAAAAAACTCCTCTTTTTTTCCACTAATACTTTGAAAGAATGAAGAATGATCCTCAAAGGTATTTGGAAAGGGAATGTCGTCATTAGCCAGTAACAACGTCTTGTGTTCACTTTCAATTTTTACAAATGTTTCTAAGTCGGAGGAAGCCATTTGCTTTAAAGTAATAGCTTGTCCTGTAAGAAATTCTTTAAAATAGTTTTCCATTTTTTTGTTTTCTCCCTTGTTTAAGAGCTGCAGTTAGAGGTTACATCCCTTGTGTTATTTGTTGTATAAACAAAAATCAACTGCACTTTTCGCACTCATATTCACAACCCCTTAAGTTTAGATAACTTTATAGTAGCATTTTTGGTGATAAGTGGAAATAAATATTTTTAAAGCTTATCTCCGTAACGATGGGGTGATTTCCGTTCCGATTACTATACATGGCATACGTTTTAATAAATGTATCCCCAACTTTTGGTGATAAATCTATTTAATTATATTTTTTTGAAGGGCGCCAATTTGTCTGAATGTCTACATCTTGTTGCTCCATCCAATTTAGAAAATTCTCTGTGCATTGAATATCGTAGTCTAACACTGCTTCATATACATAAATCGAAGGAAGCGTTATAGATTTTTTTAGAAGTTCTTCTTTAATATTTAAAATATACTTCCGACTTTCATTTGTTAAGGAATCGTTCATTAACGATACTAAATCTCTTGATAGAGGGCCATTCCGTGTTTCTGAAAACAGCCACATATCAATATTCCAAATTTCTGATGGCATTTGCTCATATTGTATTTTAAAATAGATACCATTAAATGGTGTTTCTAAATAATTACGATACTTTAATTCTAAAACTTTCGGATTGCTAGTTAAATCAGATAATATCGTCATAGCTTCTGCTGCATTAGGGCGAACACAAAATGTTTCGATATCGATATCTTGATCCACTAGTAAATCGTATGCTGTAGCTCCGACAACATAAGCTTCTCCAATGGTATTCCATTTTTCTATCAGCTCCAATTCTTCTAAAATGAGCAAGGCTGTTTCTTTTCGTTTTTGAGCCCTCTCTAATAGTTCCAATATGATCACCTTCTCTAAAATAATTTTCTAAATCATGTTAGAATACATTATATTTTCTATTTTTTCAATATATTATAATGGGAATAAACGGGGTACTAAATGCGTACTTTCAATCTATATATGAAATGTCAAATTCCGAACGCATTGTTTATCAGTGCAAAAGTGAATCGTCAGTGGCGAATGTCGTGTGTAGCAAAAGCAATGCGACAGTTACAATTACGCCAAGGTGGAACGACGACTCAAGATGAAAGGGGAGCTATGATGAGATTAAAATTTTATGAAAAAAAAGATGATCACTTAATTGAACGATATACGATCACAGAGGAGCAGCTTCGCTATACGATGTCTCCGAAAGAGAGCATTGAACTAGTGAAACAGGATATTAATCGTCACGCTATTCTTGTATTAGATGAAGATAAGCTCGTGACATTCTTCGTGCTGCATGAAAAAGAGGGCGTTACGCCATATTCCTCTAATGAACAAGCGATTTTAATCCGGGCTTTTTCAACAGATTTCTATGAACAAGGTAAAGGCTATGCGAAAGCGGCATTACAGCTTTTGCCGGACTTTGTTCTGACGCATTTTCCAACCATTAATGAGCTTGTGTTAGGGGTTAATCTACCGAATACTGCCGCACAGTCACTTTATAAAAAATGCGGATTTGTCGACGAAGGAAGGCTGGCAACAGGGCTCAGAACTAAGATTAAGGTGATGAGTTATTACTTAAGTTAAAGTAACAGAGAAAAACTTGATTAGAAAATGCTGTGCTTGTCCTTTGATGAAGCTACTTAATTTTGCGTATAAAGAATGAGGTGAACAGAATGACACAATTGCTGGAAGCAAGTATGAAGCATTGCAACGAAATATGTGCGATTGATCGAAACGTAATTGGAGATTATTCGAGAAGCGAATATTTGCGTACAGCCATTAATGAAAAACGTTGTATTATTCAACAAACAGAAAAAGAGATTACTGGTTTTCTTATTTTTACGAAGGACTTTTTTGAAAACTGCTTCATCTCATTAGTTATTGTTAAGCCCTCTGAGAGAAGAAAGGGCGTTGCAACAGCACTGCTAGCTTTTTATGTAGAAATGGCAGCGGCACCCAAAATTTTTTCTTCTACTAACCAATCCAATATTAGTATGCATAAGGTATTTGAAACGGCAGGATTTATAAAAAGTGGGTTTATTGAAAACTTAGACGAGGGAGACCCAGAAATCATTTATGTGAAATATAAATAGAAGCAAGACAAGTCTCGTAGTAAAGTTTCTGCTGCGAGACTTGCAACTATGAAAAGCTATTTACTTGCTCGTATTATTAAAAAATATCTTGATGAATGACTATTTGAATGTTTAAAAACCGATTAATTCCCACAAGAACTGAATATAAAGAAAAAGTCATATATATTGCTGCATATAATGATGAGGGGTAAAAGGAAATGAAGATTAGTCAAATGAAATGGGCTGGTTATGCCGCATGTATCTGGTCGCTCTTGTATATTCCGATTCACATTTATTAGGGATTTGGAGGAATGGCATGGATGCCTGGGGTTTGGAAAGAGGAGGCGATGTGGGAAGCAGTAAACTGGGGAGCATCTGCAATGTTGTTAGTAGCTGCAATACTTGCGTTTTTACTGGTTCATACTTGGGGGAAAAGTATCCCACGATGGTTAATGCTTGTTATGGGTTGGACTGCTTGTATACTTCCGTGCATGCATGTTGTATATGGCTATGTTACAAAGGGGCTCTTCTTGGCTGGCATTATTCGTTTAGAGTTCTTTGATTTCTCTGCATGGGCAACTGTAGACTTCGAATATTTGATCCTAACTGACCTTTTACTTTTCGAACCTTGGTTTTTGATCGCAGGGATCTTATTCGGATTGGCTACTTTGCACTATCAGAGTGATATAAGGGGGAGTAATGGATTAACAATGTAATACTGAATAAGGTTTGAGCAATAAATAATGTAAAAAACCTGAGAAGTTACTGTAATTAATAATAATTGTGGATAAAATTTCAGATGTCTTATCCAATTAAAGGGCGCTTTTCTTGAATAAGAGGGTGTCTTTTGGTATGCCTCAACACATTTAAAAGAATAGATCTTGTTAGGGTAAAGGAAAGATTGTAAAGAATTCTACTAGTAGAAGATTCGATTTTCGAACTATAAAAAAACAGAGTTTATTTCTACGCATTTTTGTAGATTAACTCTGTTTTTTTTGTTGTCCATCAAGATTTAGTTTAGCAACAATCTTTAAGAAAACGGCTGAGAAAATATACTTATATCCCAAGCGATGGTAAGATATGGGTATAGTCGTGCCGTCTTTTCGTTAATATAGGTGGCTTGTTTTTTTGATATGAGGGCGTCTTTAAGAGATCTCTTCTCTACTTTATGTCACGTAACTGTAACAATTCTGAAAAAATAAAATCATTTAAAGGGAAATGATGGCACTTATTTTGATGAATAACGTTATTTTTATTGGAAGCTACTAGATAGTTTCCTCAAAAAATGGATCATCACAAAATGGAGGGAGTGCAATACCATTTATTAAGTTGATTGGAGTGGAGGCTGGGCGACTCCTTGGGGATCAGCGATAGGGGAACGAAGGCTAAAACCATCAGATCCTGTGATAACGCCTTCGTGACCAACATCGTGTTGGCCCGAGACCCTGGAGCGAGCTACGCGAGTGAAGCGGGTAGAGGAACGAAGGCTAAAAGCATCACGTCCTGTGATAACGCCTTCGTGACCAACATAGTGTTGGCCCGACGCCCCCAGGAAAGCGCCCAGTCGGAACGGAAATCAACCTCACGTTATGGAGATTCGCAAAAAAATATTTTGGAGGATTTTACATTGAGTAAAGAAACATTATTAAGTTTAAGTAGTAATTCATTGTTCGTGGCATTTATTTTACTACTAATCGCCATTATACCGATTGGACTTGCCGTGAAATCCAAAGGAAAGATGTTTGGAAAAGTCGGTCTTCTACTTACATATATTGCATTTGCTTTACAGCTAGTTTATTTCATTTTAAGATGGATTGCTGTTGATCATGCACCTGTAAGTAATATGTATGAGTTTATGACGTTCTTTGGCATCATGCTTACTGGTAGCTATCTGATTATTCATTTTTTATATAAGCAAATTGTTGTAGGCTTGTTTACGATTCCTGTGTCATTAATTATTCTCGGTTATGGAAGCGTTTTTACAAAAACGGTTTCACCGCTTGTTCCATCATTGCAAAGTAATTGGTTAACGATTCATGTTATGACAGTTGCATTTTCAAGTGCTGTTTTATCGGTCTCATTTGCAACAGGTATTATTTATTTGTTAAGAACATTAGATGTTTCTAAGTTTTCGAAGAGTACAGTTGCCTTGGAATTTGTTATGTATTGTTTAATTGTCGTGATTGGCTTTATTGGGGTTGGCACTTATTTTAACTTAGCAGGGGATAAAATCGAGGTTCAATTTGAAAATAAGCTAGAAAAGAAAGAAACAGCCGAATATACGATGACGCCATTGATTGTCAATAAAGGTGCAGTAACAGCTAGTGGGGATCAGGTTGGCGTTTTGCAGATTACTAATAAGCTAGATGCGAAGAAATTGAACACGATTGTTTGGTCATTTATCGTTGGCACGATTTTATATGGGGTGATTGTACTCATTACGAGAAAACGATTAATTGTTTTGTTAAAGCCATTAACAAACCGTGTACAGCCAGCATTAATGGATGAAATTACATATCGAGCTGTTGTCATAGGTTTCCCATTATTTGCCCTAGGAGGTCTGTTGTTTGCTATGATTTGGGCACAGATTGCTTGGAGTAGGTATTGGGGTTGGGATCCTAAAGAAGTGTGGGCACTTATTACATTTTTATTTTATGCCGCTTTCCTTCATTTCCGACTTTCAAAAGGCTGGGAAGGGGAAAAGACAGCTTGGTTAGCGATTATTGGATTTGGAATTATCGTGTTTAATCAAGTGTTTGTTAATTTAGTAATTGCAGGTTTACATTCTTACGCGTAAGAGAGCTTGCTAATTTCCTAAGCTGAATATAGTTAACTAAAAAAGAGACATCCGCAATTTGGATGTCTCTTGAATTTTGCACTCTACATGTTAAAGCTATAAATTAAAGCTTTACAACATTAGTAGCCTGAGGTCCGCGATTACCTTCTTCAACGCCGAACTCTACTTTTTGGCCTTCATCTAAAGTTTTAAAGCCATCTGTTTGAATAGCAGAGAAATGTACAAATACATCATTTCCACCTTCTACCTCGATAAAACCAAAACCTTTTTCTGCGTTAAACCATTTTACTGTACCTTGTGTCATGTGAAAAACCTCCCAAAAAAATTAAACAATCATATTGCTTCGATCGCTTGCAAAAAAATTCACATACTCAATAGCTCGTAATACTTTTGAATACGTGTTTTTAGCGGCTAAGATGAAGTAATGTAATTATTGTTTTTATTATATAACAGTTCCAGACATTTATCCAGTATATTCCGAATTTAGTAATATAAAATTTACATTACCTCTATTTTAACCATGCTTTTTCTTTAGCGACAATTACAGCCTCTGCACGTGATTCTACGTTTAGTTTGACAAAAAGTTTAGATAAATAATTTTCAACAGTGCGCTGTGTAACCCCAATGGCTGAAGCAATTGCTTTATTTGTACAACCTTGTGCAACAAGCTGTAAAATCTCTTGCTCCTTGTCACTTAGTAAAACATCTTGCTGCATATTTGGAAGATTGGTCCGCTGCTGTACGAAATCTAAAAAATCAGCTGATAGTAGGATCTCGCCCCTTAGTGCAGCTTCAATGGTTTGAATCACTTGCTGTTTCGTGGCAAGTTTGGATAATAGTCCATCGATTTTTTTCTCGATAAGTAGTTCGTAATAATCGGAAACCTCATATCCTGTATAGAGTAAAATAAGTGCTTCTGGTTGCTTTTTCTTAATCATTTCTGCAAGCTGAATACCATTGATGGGCTTCATATTAATATCGATCAAAAATAATTGAAAAGATTGAGCATCCATTCTCGACAGAACAGCGACGCTATCCTGTTCCGTGTCTATATGGACATTTGTTAAATCTTGTAATAACGTTTTTGTACCATCTAAAACGACAGGATGGTCATCTATAATAAGAATATTAATCATCTGAATCCACGTCCTCTTGTATTTGAATAAATATATGCATTCCTTCATTTAAATTGGAGGTTATCGTGATATCCCCATTAAAAGCACGGACTCGTTCTCGAATACCATTAATGCCCATAGAAGCTGAAGAGTGCATTAAACCTTCAATATTACAGCCAATACCATTATCATCGTATTGGAGGATGAAGCCACGATCTATCGCTAGTAGTTTTAGTGAAACTTCGGTTGCCCCAGCATGCTTAATGGCATTATTTAAGAGCTCCTGCACTAGGCGATAGACGACTAAATGTAAAGTTACATCTTGAAATTGGACACGTTCTATTTGAGCTTTTAACAAAAAGTCTGCTCGTATTTTTACCTTTTGCATTAGTTTCTTTAAGGCGATTTGTAGCCCAAATGTGTCTAGCAAAGGAGGGCTTAAATTCTCACAATACTCACGTAAGTCCTTCGATGCATCCAGCAACTGCTCACGAATATTTAATACCTTTTCTTTTTTTATAATAGGCGAGCTAGCAAGTACATCTAACTCTCTCGCTAAATGAAGTTGCTCTTGCAAAATAGTATCATGTAATTCCTGTGCTAAAATACTTTTCTCCTTTTCGATGATATTCCATAATAATTTGTCGAGCCAAGGAAGCTGTGTATCATTGTGATCCTTCATAAGCTTTATTTCACATACTAAATCTTCAATGAGCTTTAAATTATCAATAAACATCGAGACATAGAGGGCGAGTAACTCTAGCCAAAGAAGCTCTTCTTTTTGTAATACATGTCTAATGGTTAACATGATTTTTTCTTCGCCTGTATCATGTAATAATAGGTGATTCCCTATGTTGACTTCATCACAAGTGACATGCGCATCTTCTTTTATTTTTGTAATCGTAAAGGCTGTTGTACCAAGCTTTTCTGTTATTTCATACTTAAATTGATCCAGTAATTCTTGCTGATTTTTTGCTTTACCCATACGATTAACCGCAGCATATAAATTATGTACATAATTGCCAGTGGATGAAAAAATAATCTTTCGATATTTAAAATCAAGCTGCTCTTTTATATAGAAACTAGCAATGATGACGAGGAATACTAGTATAAAGACACTCGTAATTTTAACAATCGATAATTTGTCAATTAACAGGATGGTAATACCCGTAGTTAATAGTAATGCACTAAAAAAAGCAAGTGTTGAATAATAACGTAAACGAGATAATTGATATTCAATATCGAATAATCGTTCATTCACTTGAATGAAGATAAAAGAAAAAGGAATAAACAATAAAAATAAGGCGGCTACTTCGGCATGTAAAATAGGGTTCTGCCCTAATAATACAGGTATGACGAAAAACAGTAAAAACGGCAAGAAAGGCGTGATAAATGCAATAGTGATTAAACGGATTTTTTCCAGTTTAGTTCGTATATAACTCGTTAATAAAATATAGATGGCATAGAGAACTAGTACAGCAAACATTCCTAAGTTAATTAATGCTGCTTTCGTACCAAAGTCAGAATTCACATTTATAATGAACTCAGAGCAAGGGATAAATAGTAGCGTTACATATAGCCACTTGGTATTAATGTAGGGCCATTCTATACGTTGGTAGCGGAAATAAAATTGTAAAAAGTGGATGAAAAGCACTATACATAAAACGATACCGGTCCCTATTACTAATGATCCAATTAGACTTCCTCTAACTGAAGCTCCCGTGCTTACATAAGCCAATGAACAGGTTAATAAAAATAATGTAAGTAGACTAGTTAGTGGATTATCCTTATTTCTTCGCCATAAATAGTTAGCAACGCCAAAAGATAGAACAAAATAAAAAAGTGGAAAAATAATTTGCAAATAAAATTCTTCCGGAATATCTTTATGCTTAATTGAAACAGCATGAACATCCCCATTAGGTTTCATAAATGTTAGTTCTTTTGCACAACGAACGTAAGAATCGATTTGATTAGAACTAACGGACTTGCCATCGATTGTCAGTAGTAGATCACCTTTTTCGATATTATTTTGCTGTGCCCAATTTGGATAATAGAACTCGGTCATGACAAGTTGGTCGCTAGTTGTGTCTACCAAAATGCCGATATAAGGTATTTTCGATGCGACTACAAGTACATAAATACCGAGGAGTAGGTAGGTTATGAAAATACTATATGTCCATTTACTCATCGTTTTCTCTCAATTATTTGCATGATAAAAATGCCCCATTTCAATCTTAAGTACTACTATATTATCCATAATTTTTGGTAATTTTGGAATACCGAAAAAGTTGTTTCGGAAAACCACTATAGCTTTTTCGGAATAACGAAGTAGTTTTTTCGGTATAGCCTATGATAGTGTAAATCTATCATATGTGACGAAAAGGGGGAGCGTTGCATGACAAAGAAAGGATTGTCACTTGTCCTTTTTCTAGTCGTCATAATGTCGTACCCAATGACAACAATCGCTAAGAACTTTGAGAATGATGCGGTAAAAGTAGATATTTCCATTATTGGGGGTGACAATCGTTTTGTTTATAAGATTCCAAAGAATTTACATAATGATACGCCGTATATTGAAATGATGAATAAAATTGAATCCTCCTTAGCGAGTCATTGGAAGATCGAGGATGCTCGTTATGAAGCCCACCAGACAGAAGTTGCGTATATTTTTTCGATTAAAGATTTAATTAATGAAAAACAAGATGGGGGAATAAAGGTAGCGATTCCATATACATTTTTAATAGGGATGTTTGGCGAAAACGATGCCATTCAATTACGGATTATGGCCAGCAAACTAATCGACTGGCAAGCCAACTCAATGGATTTGGCAACTCTCGGCTTTGTGGAACCGCCTACTTATTTTAGTGAGCAGGAATATGTGTATGAGGGTGAGGTCAACGAGCTACTACATCAGCGAGTAGGCCATTTTAATGGCTCGGTTATGAAAAGGCAAATGGTACTATATATTGTTATTTATTTTAGCTTTATTTTGGCGCAGCTTATTGCCTGTTTCATATTATCGAGGCGTTTAAAAAAGAGAATTATTAAAAACCCAGAAAACATGCATCAGTTCCGAAAGCTTAATTATATGTATCAAATCATTCCATTCATAATTATCGGTGTGCAAATTGTTTTTCTAATCATGTCAGGGTTACTGACTGCGTTTGGTCTCTATTTTAACCCAATGGTTGATCTTTTGTTTATTATTGCCCCCGTTTTATTTAATATTATTTTGTTGCCAATGTTTTTTGTCACGACGGAGAGTGAAATCGCAAGGGAGCTAGAACACAATACCTTTAGCTCAGACCGGTAAATATTGTTTTTATTTTTTGGCATTCACATGTAGTTATTAGATGATATAATGGTCAACAGCATACTTGAAGGAGCTGTTGGTGAACATGGCGCATCCAGAAATCGCGTACTTAAATTTATTACAACATATATTAGATAATGGTGTTAAAAAGGAAGATCGTACAGGAACAGGTACATATAGTGTATTTGGCTATCAAATGCGATTTGATTTAAGCGAAGGCTTTCCTCTTTTAACGACGAAACGTGTACCATTCAAACTTGTAGCAAGTGAGCTACTTTGGTTTATTAAAGGGGATACAAATATTCGCTATCTACTGCAAAACAATAATCACATTTGGGATGAATGGGCTTTTAAAAAATGGGTTGAGTCTGATGAATATTCAGGTCCCGATATGACAGACTTTGGTCGTCGTTGCTTAGCGGACGAATCTTTCAATGCTGACTATCAAAAAGAATTAGCTTCATTTTGTGAGCGTGTATTAACAGATGATGAATTTGCAAGTAAATACGGCGAACTTGGAAATGTTTACGGCAAGCAATGGCGTAATTGGACAACATCAACAGGGGAAAGCATCGATCAATTGCAAGATATAATCCATCAAATCAAGCACAATCCAGATTCACGACGCATTATTGTCAATGCATGGAATCCAGAAGATGTTATTAATGCAGGAGCGAAGGGCAGTAAAGCTGCACTACCTCCGTGTCACGTAATGTTCCAATTTTATGTCGCAAATGGTAAATTGAGCTGTCAGCTAATGCAAAGAAGCCTCGATACATTACTAGGCTGCCCATTTAATATTGCCTCATATGCATTACTGACACATTTAATTGCACACGAATGTGGTTTAGAGGTAGGCGAATTTATTCATAGCATTGGGGATGCTCATATATATTCAAATCACGTGGAGCAAGTAAAAGAACAGCTTTCACGCGAACTTAAGGACCTACCAACCTTAAAAATCAATCCATATAAAGCGTCAATTTTCGACATAGAGCTCGAAGATCTTTCAATTGAGGGCTATGATCCACACCCAACAATTAAAGCACCAATTGCCGTTTAAAATGAAGCAGCAGCCGTTTTGGTTGCTGTTTTTTTAAAGCAAACAAACAGGGGTGGATAGATAGCTTGGGGTGACGGATGGAAGAGACGAAGTGACGGATGGAACCAGCAAAGTGACGGATAGAAGTCAGAGCGACGGATGGAAGAGCCAAAGTGACGGATGGAACCGGCAAAGTGACGGATAGAAGTCAGAGCGACGGGTGGAAAAGGCGAAGTGACGGAAAGAAGAGGCAAAGCGAAGGATAGAAGAGTCAAAGCGACGGATGGCAAAGCACTAGCGATGGAAAGAAGTCGGAGCGACGGAAAGAAAAGGCGAAGCGACGGATAGAAGAGCCAAAGTGACTGAAAGAAATCAGAGCGACGGATAGAAAAGGCGAAGTGACGGAAAGAAGAGGCAAAGCGACGGATAGAAGAGTCAAAGCGACGGATGGAAGAGGCAAAGTGACGGAAAGAACCGGCGAAGCGACGGATAGAAGAGGCAAAGCGACGGATAGAACCGTCAAAGCGACGGATGGCAAAGCACTAGCGATGGAAAGAAGTCGGAGCGACGGAAAGAAAAGGCGAAGCGACGGATAGAAGAGCCAAAGTGACTGA
>NZ_JBNNUX010000009.1:0-104475 GCF_050280145.1 Lysinibacillus sp. NPDC093688 | reverse complement strand
GAAAGAAATCAGAGCGACGGATAGAAAAGGCGAAGTGACGGAAAGAAGATGCAAAGCGACGGATAGAAGAGTCAAAGCGACGGAAAGAAAATTCAAAGTGATGGATAGAAAGCAGAGTGATAGATAGAACCGTCAAATTCGTGGATAGAGTGGCCAAAGAGATGGATAGAGCCGTCAAAGCGACGGAAAGAAGTCAGAGCGACGGGTGGAAAAGGCGAAGTGACGGAAAGAACCGGCGAAGTGACGGATAGTACAGGCGAAGCGACGGATGAAAGAGGCAAAGCGACGGATGGAAAAGGCGAAGTGACGGAAAGAACCGGCAAAGCGACGGATGGAAATCAGAGCGACGGATAGAACCGTCAAAGTGACGGAAAGAAGTCAGAGCGACGGATGGAAGAGACGAAGCGACGGATAGAACCAGCAAAGCGACGGATAGAAGAGTCAAAGTGACGGAAAGAACCGTCAAAGTGATGGATAGAATGCAGAGTGATGGATAGAAAGGTCAAAGTCGTGGATAGAGTGGCCAAATTCGTGGATAGAAAGGTCAAAGTCGTGGATAGAGTGGCCAAATTCGTGGATAGAACGCCAAAGCGACGAATAAAACACCAAAAGAGAACCCATTATTACTCATAATAGAGCCAAACTTTCTAATAAAAATATAAAGGATGTTTAAATTCATGAATTTTTTTCCGATATAAGTTTTAACTTCTTTCAGCAGGTATCCAAATACCAGCACGCAATTATGCCAAGGCATAATTGATTCTCGAAGTTTCAAATAAAAATTTAGAGGTGAGTGATGTGAGGAGATCATTGATTTTTCAATTAGACGGAAGAGAGCGAGAGCAGCGTTTAAGGACGAAATTGCTTACGAATATTCCTCAATCAAAAGTGGGATCTGAGCTACCACACATCTCTACAAAATTAACATTGGAGCAAATACATATAATGATGCAAGTCATTGAGGAAATTCGCCTGAAACGCTATAAAGAAAGACTGTAAATGTAAGCGCCTTCTAAGCTATAATAGCTGAGGAGGTGTTTTATTATGAACGTGGTATTTGTAGATACGGTTTTAGGTACTGAGCTTTTGCATATGGTGTCACATGATGTGGCGGGGGTTTTAGCTGCGGCGCAAGGGGAAAGTGTGACGTTTCCAGTTGGCCATTTTAAGTATGAATTCCATAACTTAGATTTTTATGAGGAAGACGGAGAAATACGACAGGAATTAGTCATTTACGTAAAGAAAGTATAATACTCCGTAAAATGAAAACAATAAACGCAGGTGCAAATAGAGCAATTTGTTTGCTTTTATTCATACCTGTAACTATAATAGTTACAACGGGTGGTGATACATATGGTGAACAGTCGGTTTTCGGTAGCGATCCATATTCTTTCGCTTATTGCTACAACATCTGATAAAAGTCAGTTGACGTCTGAGTACATCGCTGGAAGTGTGAATACAAATCCAGTTGTTGTGCGACGTATGATTGGTGTGCTAAAAAAAGCGGGTTTGCTTACCTCGCAATCAGGTATTGCAGGCTATGACCTTTTAGTAGAGCCAAAAGATTTAACGCTTTTAGCTATTTACCATGCGATTGATGGGCCAGAGCAGCTATTTGCGATTCACGATGAGCCAAATCCAGCATGTACAGTTGGTCAAAAAATCCAACGGACATTGGAAGGTGTTTATACATCTGTTTGGCATGCAATGGAAGAACAATTACAAGCACAAACTTTACAGGATGTGCTAGATCAACTTCGTTAAATCAACGAAGTCGATCTTTTGTATCTAACCTGTAACTAAAATGGTTACAATTGAAAAATAGGAGGAATTATAATGATGAAAATTGCAGTAATTGGTGCAACAGGGAAAGCAGGACAAAAGATTGTAGAGGAGGCACTACAACGTGGTCATGATGTAGCTGCGATTGTACGTTCAGCTTCAAAAGTAACAGGAAATACTCCGGTAATTGAAAAGGATGTTTTTGCATTATCTCAAGAAGATGTGAAAAGTTTTGACGTAGTCGTAAATGCGTTTGGTGCTCCTGCTGGTCAGGAGGAATTACATGTGAAAGCTGGCCGTCATTTAATTGATATTTTCACGGGTATTGATACAAAATTATTTGTTGTCGGTGGAGCGGGTAGTCTGTTTGTAGACCCAGAGAAAACTGTACGCGTAATGGATACACCGGATTTTCCAGAAATGTTTTACGCGACAGCTAAAAATCAAGGTGAAAATCTACATGACTTACAACAATCTTCTATTACCTGGACATTTTTAAGCCCATCTGCTTTCTTTGATCCTGAAGGTCCACGTACAGGTAGCTATACTGCTGGAGAAGATCATTTAATAGTAAATACTGCTGGGGAAAGTTATGTTAGCTATGCAGATTATGCCGTTGCAGTGTTAGATGAAGTTGAAAATCCAAAGCATGTAAACAGCCGTTTTACAGTGACTTCTAATAAATAATGATGAAACCGAGCGTTCAACTGCGCTCGGTTTTTATCTTCATTTTGGAATTGTTTTTGTAGAGAAAGAGAACAATAGCAACAGGTCTTTTTGTGCGAAAGCGAAGCGACAGCAACAGGTGTTTTATGTGCGACAGCAACAATTAGACAAGGTGAAATTAAGTATTTTTCATTTTACAGACAATTGCCTGTTTACAATACGTCAGTTATTAGCTACTATCAAGTGTGAGTATTACATAAAAGGAGACGACAATTATGTCCACACAACGTATAGAAAAAGACTTTTTAGGTGAACGTGCCTTACCAAGCAATGCTTATTACGGAATCCAAACGCTTCGTGCAACTGAAAATTTCCCGATTACAGGGTATACAATTCATTCGGCACTTATTAAAGCAATGGGTATTGTTAAAAAAGCAGCTGCTTTAAGTAATATGGAGGTACACCTACTTTCAAAAGAAATCGGAGATGCAATTGTCGAAGCTGCACAAGAAGTTATTGATGGCGAGTGGGATGCTGAATTTATCGTTGACCCTATCCAAGGTGGCGCAGGCACATCGATTAATATGAATGCCAACGAAGTTATTGCTAACCGTTCCTTAGAGATTTTAGGCAAAGAAAAAGGGGACTATCATACGATTAGCCCAAACAGCCATGTAAATATGTCACAATCAACAAACGATGCTTTCCCAACAGCTATTCATATTGCTGTGTTGAATTTGATAGATGAATTACTTCTTACAATGGAAAACATGCAAGCTGTGTTCCACCAAAAAGCGGAGCAATTTGCGCATGTTATTAAAATGGGTCGTACGCATTTACAAGACGCTGTACCGATTCGATTAGGGCAAGAATTTGAAGCATATTGCCGTGTAATCACTCGCGATATTGCGCGTATTCGCCAAACTCGCCCAAATTTATATGATGTAAATATGGGAGCAACAGCTGTTGGAACAGGATTAAATGCATTCCCTGACTATATTCAATCAGTTGATATTCATCTAGCAGAAATTTCAGGATTACCGCTTAAAGGCGCTACACACTTAGTAGATGCAACACAAAATACGGATGCTTATACAGAAGTATCAGGCGCATTAAAAATCTGTATGATTAATATGTCGAAAATTGCTAATGACCTTCGTTTAATGGCATCTGGTCCACGTGCTGGATTAGGGGAAATCATTTTACCAGCGCGTCAACCTGGATCGTCTATTATGCCAGGGAAAGTAAATCCTGTTATGCCAGAGGTACTGAACCAAGTGGCCTTCCAAGTAATTGGTAATGACCATACGATTTCTTTAGCATCTGAAGCAGGGCAATTAGAATTAAACGTAATGGAGCCAGTACTGGTCTTTAACTTAATTCAATCTATTAGTATTATGAATAACGTGTTCCGAGCATTTACACAAAATTGCTTGAAGGATATTGAAGCAAACGAAGAACGTATGAAAGAATATGTGGAAAAAAGCGTTGGTGTACTAACAGCAGTGAACCCGCATATTGGCTATGAAGTAGCTGCACGAATTGCACGTGAAGCAATCTTATCTGGTCGTTCAATTCGTGAACTTTGCCTTGAAGAGGGTGTACTAACGAAAGAACAATTAGATTTAATTTTAGATCCATATGAGATGACTCATCCAGGTATTGCTGGATCAAGTATTATGAAATTAAAATAATTTATGATGAAAGCACTTTGTCTAGAGCAAAGTGCTTTTTTGTTGTTGAAATTAAAATGGTCAAGGGAATCTTGGTGAATGTGGAGCTGCTTAATAGGGATGTTTTCCGTTTCGGTTACATTCCTATGGGCGAATGTTTGTTAACGCTTCGCCTTCGCGCAGAAAACATTTGCCGCTGGCGCTCCGCTTTCGCGCAGAAAACATTTGTTGGCCCAACACCCCCCCTTGTCTTTACGGAAATCAGCCTTAAGGAAGAGTCAAACTTTTATATCACATCTTATACAAAATAGTTTTGAACAATATGAAAACACTTTTCCTTTTGTGATTCTTTATTCTTACAAAAGTTGAACTTTTTTCTATGAATTTTAGGATATTTAAACTATAATTATTTCTATGAATAATATTATAGTTGGGGGAATTTAGTATGAGTTTACGGAAAAAAAGTATAATTGGCTTTTCTATTTTAAATGTTCTCATGGGTGTTATTTTGATTATAGACCTGACAAATTTAACCTCATTAGAATGGCTATCCACTTTATTAACAGTAATAGGAATGACGATGACCATTTCCTGTATTTTCTATGTGAAATATAAAATTATCAAGCCAATTAAACAATTAGCAGTTTCCGCCCAAGCTATAGCTGAGGGGAATATGGACACTTCTCCTATCGAGATAAATTCCAATGATGAGGTTGCAGAGTTAGCTAAAGCGTTTATTGAGATGAAGGAACGATTACATACGATGACACAAAAAATTGCTAGTAGTTCTACAGATTTATCAGCGAGCATAGAGGAGCTATCAGCAAGTACAAATGAAATTACAGATGCTGTAAACGAAGTTGATTCACAAATGGAGAATACGACTGAGGGTCTTAAGAAAGCAGCGCAGTCTGCAAATGAAAGTGCTATAGCTATGCAGGAAACTGCTGATGGTATTGAACGTATTACCGTGGCTACGCAAGATGTATTTGATCATGCTAAAGAAGCAAATGACATTGCAGGTAATGGTGCGGAAATTTTACACGTAGCTAAAAATCAAATGGAATTCATTTCGGATTCTACAGAAAAAACAAGTCAATTAATGCAGCAATTATCAGGCAAAATGACAGATATAAAATCTATGACAGACATGATTACGGCCATTACAGATCAAACGAATTTACTTGCATTAAATGCAGCGATTGAAGCGGCGCGTGCAGGAGAGCATGGTAAAGGCTTTGCAGTAGTAGCGGAAGAAGTTCGAAAATTAGCGGAGCAATCTAAGAATTCGGCTATTCAAATTGTCGAGCTAGTAGTTGGCATTGAAAGCGATACAAAACAAGTAGCTACCTCTGTCGAAGAAGACTTGAAAAACGTTCAGCAGGGCGTCTATGTCATTGATGAGGCTACAAAGTCATTTGGTACGATCTCTCAGCATGTTAGCAAAATGACGAACCAGCTAGAGGATATTTCCGCAACAGCTGAAGAGCTTACAAGTAGTGCGAATGAGGTTACAAAATTAGTTTCGACAATCGCAAATGGGATGGATAGTTTAACGAATTCCACAGAGGTCGTTCTACAGTCAGTTGATGAACAAAGTGCCTCTATGCAAGCGGTCAACATGGTAGTGTCACAAGACCTATGTAAACAAGCTGAAAATTTACAAAAGCTTACACAGAGATTTAGTGGACATTAATGTGTAACATTATCCATCAAAAAAGGCTATTTTGCAGAGGGATTTTCTGCGAAATAGCCTTTTCTATTTAAAGTGAGGTCTACTTAATTACCTGCGGTTAATAGCTTCCGAATTAACTATTAAATAAGCCGAAAAAATTAGTTTTTATCGTAAAAAATACTATGGTAATCACAAACATCATTTCTACAATAGTAGCAACAAAGTCTTTTCTATTTTTTGCGTATTTCCATTCCATAAATGCTCGTATTATTTCAGAGGCTATTAAAGAGATAATTATGATAAACCATGTTTCAAAATACCAAGCAATTTCAACCATATCATTGTAAATTGTATAATACGTACTAATTAAAAATAGAGTCGTAAAAAATATTCGTACCGACAGATCTAGTTTTCTATGTCTTTCGTTCAGATAATTATAAGAAAACCATTTCTTTCTCTCGGCACCTAGTAACTTCCTTATGGCAAATCCAAAAAGACTAATTATTACTAGTAGCACAATTAGAAAAAGCATTAATGTTCTTAGTTCGATAATAATAGTATTCAATGTCATTCACCTCTCAAACCGGGCATTTTTATCCTAACTGAAAATTCTATCTGTAAAGAGAATGTAGCATCGAAGAGTATTACTTGGTAGTGATATGAGAAATGCATGCTTGTAAGAGCGAGATTGGAATGCGTAATGTCTATGAGTTACATTCAAACACATGTCCTTAGATTGAATGTTAGGGGTATTTTTTAAAGACGTTTAATATGACATTTGTCTTCTATCATCAAGTAATACCACCATTTTTATTGCAATAATATTCTACTTCTATGATATGAGGAGAAGAAATACCGCGATTGGAGTATTTTCCAGCCACAGTAATAAGATAAGAGCGACCTCCATCGACAATTGAATAGTTGTATCCTGTTTGTATCCAATTACCGCTACCATTTTCAATTTTCGAAGATATAGAGTTCATAGCTGAGAACAACTGTCTACCATAAGGTTTATTAAAATTTAACTGCGTTTCAAAAGAGCCTTCAAAACTAATAATCTCTAATTTTGAACCTATATGTATTTCCACTGTTTTTGGCACAAAAGTTGGGGAATAAGCATCGTTAATTTTTGACACGATAATTGAAGCATCTACTCTTTCTTTTAACATCTTTTCAAAATCCTTAACTTCAACCCAGTATTCATCTGTAAACTTTGATATTGGCTCTATTACAAAGTTTACATTATATTTTTCATTTACTTTTTCTACAAGAGAAATATATTCCTTGTAATACTTTTCTTTTTGCTCTGGAGTTAATTGGAGAGGAGTTGCTTTAATATCTGATAACTTATTATTTTCATCAGTCGAAAGTTTTGAAGGTTCTGCATTTTCTATTTTTTCATTTACACACCCTGTTAAAAAGAAGGTTACCAGTATAGCTCTTGCAAACATATAATTTTTCAAAACCTTCACCTCACAAAAAGCTAATTAAATGACAGAATAATTAGTCGCTTTATAGAATTATAACATATTTACAAATATTGGGATGAGAAAAGTGGGAAGTAACTTTATGTTTATACAATAAGCTGCTTTGAGTTGATTATTAGATGGTAAATGTATAACAGAAGAGATTGATTATACAATTACCGATACGATAAGGTCTAAACCGTTTTACATACATTATAACCGATCTGTTAAAGTCTGGGTTATTTTAGAATTTATGTTAATATATTTATAGAACCTCGCTAAAAATTTGAATGCCGTTTTGTGATGAGTAAAGAAGGGTGGGAAACTAAATGGGGATAAATTTTAATAGCTTTCTTAGAGAAGAATTGTCAGTAATTGATATTCAGGTAGCTAAGGAACATGGTGAGATCACATCAAAAGAATTAACTATGTATTATTTACACAGAATTGCTAAGTATGATCAAGATGGTCAGAGAATTAATTCTATGCTTGAAATTAATCCTGAAGCGATATTTATTGCTGAAGCATTAGATGAGGAAAGAGTGACAAAAGGGGTTAGAGGACCTCTACACGGAATTCCGGTTGTTTTAAAAGACAATATCGAAACGAAAGATTTTATGCATACTAGTGCAGGCGTAATAGCGTTAGAAAACTATTTAGCTGAGCAGGATGCATATCTAGTAAAAAAACTCCGTGAAGCGGGGGCTGTTATTTTAGGGAAAGCAAATATGACTGAATTAGCGAACGGTATGTCGAGTACGATGTGGGCGGGGTATAGTTCTCGAGGTGGGCAAACACTTAATCCTTATGGAGATCCAGAACTTTATGTTGGAGGATCCAGCTCGGGGTCGGCGGTAGCAGTGGCATCGAATTTTGCTGTTCTATCAATTGGAACGGAGACAGATGCCTCGATTTTAAGTCCTGCTATTACAAATTCAGTAGTCGGCATAAAACCGACTGTTGGGCTCATTAGTCGACAGGGCATTATTCCGTTTACATACTCTCAAGACACAGCAGGGCCAATGGCAAGAACGGTTACAGATGCAGCTATTTTATTGGGCGTATTAACGGATGTAGATCAAGACGACGTTGCTACATATAAAAGCGAAGGAAGGATACATCAAGATTACTCAATCTTTTTAGAAGCTACAGGATTAAAGGGTGCTAGAATCGGTGTTTATACGAATGCCTCCAAAACTTATTATGAGTCAGAGGAATATGACGAAACCCTTTTTAATAAGGCAATTCAGGTTTTAAGAGAGCAAGGAGCCATTATTTTTGAAGACATCGATATTCCTTCTTTCCATAGGGACTGGAAATGGGCAGTACCGCAATATGAATTTAAGCATAGTTTAAATAATTTCCTTGTAAATCTACCTTCTCACATTCCTGTACATTCTATTTCTGAGTTAATTCAATTTAATAAACTATCGGAAGAAAAGTCGTTAAAATATGGGCAGGATAAATTGGAATCGAGAGAGAAATTACCGAACACGTTAAGAGATTCTGAATACTTAAATGCCAAATTAGAGGATTTGTATTTTTCTCAAGAACAAGGAATCGATTATACATTAAAAAAATATGACTTAGATGCGATTATGTTTCCATCATATATAGGCTCGACAATTAGCGCGAAAGCTGGATATCCGTCTATTGCCGTCCCAGCAGGGTATATGAAAAATGGCAGACCGTTTGGCATAACTTTCGCAGGGACTGCATTTAGTGAAGATGTTTTAATAAAACTTGCATTTTCATATGAACAAGCAAGTAATTTACGAAAAGCTCCTGAGTTGTCATAAGATCCCAGACTCAATTGACTTTGAAAATACAGTACTTTACAATTAATAGTAAGGGAATTGGTATTTTCCAGTTTCTTAACAACTGAATAGCGTGGAGTAATAGGTGTAAATTGCGTGCAATTTACTTAAAAGGGAAGTTGGTGCAAATCCAACACTGTCCCGCAACTGTAAATGTGAGCGACTTTTCATATACCACTGTTTAACGACGGGAAGGGGAAAGGTAGCGATGATCATGAGTCAGGATACCTGCCTATTATGAGTACACACCATAACCCTACGAGGAATAGGAGGTGGCATGTTGACAAAACAGAATGCTCTGTTCGTCACTGTACGTCAAACGCCCAAAATAAAAGAAGGTAATCGCTTTCAAGGCAGTTCTTTTATTCTTGGGTATAATTTGACATTATGTGATGAATGAAAAAGATAGAATGAAGGATTTCCTCTAATTGTAGGAGATCCTTTTTTTATGCGAAAGAAGACTTCCGTTTTGGAAAATATGTACGAAAAGAGGATGGAATTATGACGAATATTCATGAATGTACAGCACAGGAATCGCAATATGTAGAAATGAAAATTTGTAAGCAGCCACGCACTGAGGTTGCCAAGAAAGCTACCACAAGAATGGTTGTAGAATCACTTGTCGATCAATTAATAGCTAGCAATCTTATTAGTAATGAACGATTGTTTGATAAAATTTTATATAACAAAGATATTATTTGGATTCAAAATGAAAGTTTTAATGGCCACCTTTTTGCAAAGGCGACTATTACAGATCAACTAAAAACAAAAACAAATGATTTTATGATGTATATGCCGACAAATCCAATTGTGTACGAGGTGAATGGAGAGCAGTATCATTTAATTACACGCATTGATTCGACTCGTGCAAAACCAAATATAGAGCGACTTTCCCATGCTCCTAAGCCAATACTAAGTGCTGCTCGGGTGAATGATTTATTGTGCTCGATAGTGATGCGTTTTTATGAAGTATATTTAGACGATTTATCACGAGTAGCTCATAAAAATAAACAACTGATTAATTTTGTAGAGCGAGAGTATCATCAATTTTTAAAAGCGGTGAAGGAACTAAATGATTATCATTTAAACTGGCACCCACGTGGTAACGGTCATGAACTATTGCTCGAACTGATTGATAATTTACAACTTTTGAAAAGTAGACCTGGCAAGGTTTTAATGGATTTCTCTCATTCCCATAGCTACGTTGTTGTGGAACCTTCATACCGCATTTTCAAACAGGCACGGAAAATGATACAAGCTTTGTGAATTAAATATGCGCGGAGTGAAGATGAATACCCGCGATAGCAGGGGAAATATCCGCGGAAGGCAGGCAAATACCCGCGATAGCAGAGGAAATACCCGCGGAATGAAAGCAAATACCCGCGGAAGGCAAGAATACCCGCGGAAGGAAAGCAAATACCCGCGCGAGGCAAAGATACCCGCGGAAGAAAGGTAAATACCCACGATAGCAGAGGAAATACCCACGGAATGAAAGCAATACCCGCGCGAGGCAAGAATACCCGCGGAAGGCAGGCAAATACCCGCGATAGCAGAGGAAATACCCGCGGAAGGAAAGCAAATACCCGCGCGAGACAAGAATACCCGCGGAAGAAAGGCAAATACCCGCGATAGCAGAGGAAATACCCGCGGAAGGAAAGCAAATACCCGCGGAAGGCAAGAATACCCGCGGAAGAAAGGTAAATACCCGCGCGAGACAAGATAATACCCACGAAACATGAAAAACAGGACATTGATCTAACAAATCATGTCCTGTTTTTAAAAATTTAGTCAATACAATGCATCGCTGCTTGTGCCTCGTGCCATGGAACGGAGTAGCCCTTGCCTTTTGCGCAAAAAATACTAGAGGATGAATATTCAGGATCGGCGTTCTTATCGTAGCCAATTTGCTCAATAATGTCTTCTGTATTGTGACACGCATCGTAGCCATCAAATTGTAGTGAGAGTACGCCCTTTCCATTGGTGTAGGCGGCAAAGGTTGTACTGTAGTTCATAAATGTTGAGACAGGGGCGCGACCGGTTACAATCGCATCATGTTCAGTTATGATGGGCGCGTCAAATGTACCGGCAGCTTGCTGAATGTCGGTCATCATGCGACCTATAAAATCACTAGAGGCCTTAAGCTTAAAGCGGTAATATGGCTCTAGTAATACATTTTCTGCTTGTTCCAGCCCTTGCCGCAATGCACGGAATGTTGCTTCACGGAAGTCGCCCCCTTCAGTATGTTTAATATGTGCGCGACCCGTTAAGAGCGTGAAGCGAATATCTGTCACGGGGAAACCGGTTAACAGCCCATGATGATCGCGCTCGAATAAATGTTTTTCAATGAGTCGTTGATGTCCAACTGATAAATCATCCGCGTGGCATGCGTTGACAAATGTATTGCCGGTACCGCGTGTATTTGGCTCCATCAATAAATGGACTTCTGCGTAATGTTTTAATGGCTCAAAATGACCATAGCCTGTCACAGTTGTGGCGATCGTTTCCATATACAAAATCTGTGGTTCGCTAAATGAAATGTCTAGCGAGAAGCGCGTATGAAGCACTTCGATAAGCACCTCGAGTTGGATGACACCCATAATATGTACATGAATTTCTTGAAATTTTTCATGCCATAGCACACGTAATGATGGTTCTTCTGCTTCAAGTGTGCGGAAAACTTTTAAAACTTCCTTTATATGCTGATCACCTTCATAGTGTACTTTTGCCTGTAAAGTCGGTACTAGCTCATAGGGCTGAGGATTACTTGAATAACCGATGATATCGCCAATGTTTGCTTGACTAATCCCTTTAACTGCGAAAATCTCCCCAGCCTTAACCTGTTGAGATGTTTCAAAACGGCTGCCATTGTATTGTCGAATCTCAGTTACTTTTTCAGTAACGTCTCCAAATGAAAGTTCATCACGGACATGTAACGTTCCTTGTAAAGCCTTGATAAAAGTTAAGCGTTGATGTCCATCATGACGAATTTTAAACACCTCACCTTGAAACGGAGCATTGTAATTAAAATGTGTTTCTGTAAGGAGGGGGAGCTGTGCTAGGAATTCCTTTATCCCAATATCTTTTAAGGCAGAGCCAGTAAAGCACAAAAAGGCCTTTTCCTGTTTAATCAACGATTGTATATGAGTTATGCAGCTTGAGCTATCCAATGTCTCATTAAGAAAAGCATCGAGAAGCTGCTCATCATGTTCAGCAAGCCACTCCATCATATCATTTGAAACAAAGTCAGCTCGGAGCGGTTCGTCTACGAATAGAACATCCACAGAGCAATCCTTTTGAAGCTGCGCCATAACGGCTTCAACATCTGCTCCTTCACGATCAATTTTGTTGATAAAAAAGAAGGTTGGGACGTGATATTGGCGTAAAAGTTGCCACACTGTTTCAGTATGGCCTTGTATTCCTTCGACGGCACTTACAATAATAATGGCATAATCCATAACCCGAATGGCGCGCTCCATCTCTGGGGAGAAATCGACGTGCCCAGGTGTATCGATCAATGTATATGTATCATCTCCAAGCGTCATGCGACCTTGCTCCGCAAAAATCGTAATGCCTCGCTGACGCTCCAGTTCATGATTATCTAGAAATGTGTCCTGGTGATCCACTCGCCCACGGGCTTGAATACTGTTTGTGTGAAATAGTAACTGCTCAGAAAATGTTGTTTTACCGGCATCGACGTGAGCAAGTACTCCAATTGTTACATGCATAAAAGATCCTCGTTTCTATTCATCCATTAACAACATTGTAACAGATTGGGTTGAAAAATATTTCGAATAAAATTTGTTAGTGATAATGAACAATAATATTAATATATTTCTGATTTCTGGGAGTCTATTCGCAATGACATTGTAGCCACACCATGAGAAGGCGTAAAGCAGATAAACCTCGGCTAATATGAACAAGGGCCATTTAATCTTTTCCATCGATAATCATCTTTAACAGATGTGTAAATGTACAAATTATGCATCTATCATTTTCTGATTATTCTGAAAAAATAATGACAATTTAACTATGTCATGATATGGTAATTGAGAAAACGTTTTCGTAAAACGTTTTCCTAAAGAGTGATCTTAATAGTAGGTGAAGATGATGAAACGATGGACCATAAAAGATATTGCTAAACAAGCGGGTGTTTCCATTACAACTGTTTCCCGAGTATTGAATGAAAAAGAAGAGGGAATGTCTCCAAAGACACGTGAAAAGGTATTAAAAGTAATGGAGGAGGTAGATTTCCAGCCTAACCAATTTGCTCGTGGTCTTGTTACGAAGCAATCGAAAATATTTGGGTTAATTATTCCGAACATTTCTAATCCTTATTTTCCTGAATTATGTCGGGGGGTGGAAGATGAAGCGAATGAAAGAGAATATAGTTTAATCATCTGTAATTCTGATGATCAATCTGATAAAGAGAAACGATATTTGCGACTATTAGAAGAACAACAGGTAGATGGAATCATTTTTTCTGCAAAAGATTCTTTGGAGTCTTCGGATGAAGAGCATTTATCACGTGCAAAAATTCCTTTCGTTCTCGTCGATAGGGGAAAAAATGAAAAAAAACATTCCAGTGTCTTTTTAGATAATGATAAAGGTGGATATTTAGCAGGAAAGCATTTAACAGAACTGGGACATAGAAAGATAGCGTGCATTATTGGACCAAAGTCTATTTCTTTGACTAATGAACGTTTAGAGGGTTTCAAAAGAGCATTGGCTGAATCAGGCGTTGAACTTTCGCCATCGCATATTATTGAAGGGGACTTTCAGATGGAAATGGCGTACCAAAAGTCCAAAGACCTCCTTATGAAAAAAGAAATAACGGCTATATTTGCCTTTAATGATGTGATGGCATTCGGTGTTTACCGTATGGCTCACGAGCTTGGTATTCATATACCGAGGGATTTATCCATCGTAGGCTTTGATGATATTCCGTTAGTATCTGCATTAATACCAATGCTTACTACCATTCGTCAAGATACTTATCTAATGGGACGGGAGGCTGTGAAGCTTTTAATACAAAAACTTGAGAATAATGAAACGCAATCTATTATGTTTAATCCGACTCTAGTAGTACGAGAAAGTAGTACATCACTTTTATTACTGTAACTTATCATCATAAAACAGTAAAAATTATAGATTAACTATAGGAGTGAACTTGATGGGAAAAATACCAGTAATTATTGATTGTGACCCGGGAATTGACGATGTAATGGCGCTATTATTAGCTTTTTCTCGAGATGATCTGGACATAAAGTTAATTACAACGGAACCAGGAAATCAAACTCAAGATAAAACGATCTACAATGCTAGAGCTTTTACTAGTTACATGAAACAAAATATTGAAATCGCAAGAGGCTTGAAGGATCCTTTCTTCCGTGAACTTGAGGTTGCGGATGATGTTCACGGAGAGAGTGGGTTAGGAGAAGTCATTTTTCCGGAGCCGGATTTACTTGAAAGTGGTAGAACAGCCTTAAATGCTTTAATTGCTGTTTTAACTGAAAGTGAGGAACCTATCGTTTTAATCGCAACTGGCCCACTTACGAATATCGGAGCATTACTGCTTGCCCATCCAGACGTAAAAGAAAAAATCAGCTATATTTCGTATATGGGTGGTGCAGCTGTATCCGGCAATATGAGTCCTTTTGCAGAATTTAATGTATATGTTGATCCACATGCAGCTAATATCGTTTTTCGTTCTGGAATTCCTATTATTATGAGCGGACTTGATGTTACACATAAAGCGTATATCAATATGGAAGAATTGAATCAAATTGAAAGCTTGGGTACAGATTTATCTCAAAAGATTGGGGCAATGCTTCGCTTCTATATTCAAAATGCTAAAAATAATGATTTTCAAGAAACAGATTTTGAAAATAGTTTTCGTTTGCATGATCTTTGTGCTGTGTCCTATGTTGTCACTCCGGAACTTTTTGAAGGGAAAGATTGCTTTGTAGCGGTTGAAACAGAAGGGCGCCATACTGCTGGTGCGACGGTTGTAGATTACATGCACCGCTCTGGCAAACCTCATAATGTAAAAGTTTTGCATTCGGTAAATCGTGAAGCTTTTGTCAATCAATTTATGGAAGCGGTTGCAAAAATGGGCCGTCAAATCAATCAATAATAAAAAAGGTGGGAATCCAAGATGAAACGTAGTTTTAAAGATGATTTTAATATGATGTCTATGCTTCTTATTCCTATTGGTGTAGCAGTTAACATTGTCGGTTTTCAAATTGCTAACGTTTTAAGGCTCCCTATTTTTCTTGATACGATTGGAACCATTTTAATCGGGGTCGTTGCTGGTCCTTGGGTTGCATTACTTGCTGGATTAATTACAAACCTTATAAATGGTATTTTCAATCCTACGTATTTTCCATATGCCATTACATCGGTGGCGATTGGGTTAGGAGTAGGATACTTGTCTAAAGGAGGAATGTTTAAAAATATTCCTAAAACGATTATTTCCGGTATTGTGATTACATTTATTGCTGTTATAGTTTCTGCTCCGATTACAGTGTTAGTTTTTGGAGGAGCAACAGGAAGTACAGGATCTCTCCTTACAGCTACATTCCTTGCTTCAGGACAAAAAATTTGGAGTGCCGTGTTTGCCTCATCCTTTATCTTTGAAATTGCGGACAAAGTAGTATCTGCTCTAATCGTTTACTTTATTGTAAGAAAAATGTCTGATCGCTATTTATCAAAAATGAATTACGGGACTCTATACATGAAACGTGAAGACCGATAGTACTTTCATGAAGTCTTTCCGTTCTGCATGAGCGGAAAGATCTACTTTTTCTGAGGAGGGTTCACAGTGCAGAAAAATTTCATTCAGCAGCTGCATCCATTGACTAAATTTTTCTTTGCATTACTTGTATCAGCTGCCGTTCTTATAATTCCCGGGTTTAAATTTTCATTTCTAGTTTTTCCAATTTTACTTCTTATCGCTGCCGCTGCAAGCGTTTTGAAAGAATTTTTTGGAACTGTTGTGAAGGCTTTGTTATTTTTACTAATTATCGTTTTCTTCATGCAGCTCTTTTTCTATCCAGGTGATCATCTGATAGGACAATGGGGAATATTCAAATGGACTGAGGAAGGCTTGAATTATGGATTAACGCTTACTTCTCGTATTCTTGCAATGGGTTCGGCCTTCATATTATTTTTCCGTTTGACAGAGGTTCGTGACTTTGTAAAATCGCTAGAAGATGCTGGCCTACCTCCAATGGGAGCGTATGTTGTTTTATCCACATTACAAATTATTCCTGAAATGCGACGCCATGCTAACACAATTATGGATGCGCAAAAAACACGTGGAGTAGAAACGGAAGGGTCAATGTTCATAAGAGCTAAAGCATTTATCCCAACTTTAACTCCTCTCATATTATCATCTATATCAAGTACTGAGGAACGAGCAATTACTTTAGAATCGAGAGCATTTTCAGCTCCAACAAAGAAGACTAGTTTGCATAAGCTAACAAAAAGTACAGCTGATCGAATTTTACCATTCGTCTATATTCTCATTTTAGTAGGATTGGTGTTATGGAGGATACTTACATGAATACTATAATTGAAATGAAAAATGTCTCATATCGATATCCAGTTAGTGATGATTGGAATATAAAAAATGTGTCTTTTACAATTGAAAAGGGGAAATTCATAGCCATTATTGGCAACAATGGTTCGGGGAAAACGACTCTTTGTAATATCATACGTGGATTCATTCCACACTTTTATAAAGGCGACCTTGAAGGGGACGTTATTGTCGATGATAAAAGAATAGTAGAATACCAATTAGGTCAATTAGGAGAAAAGATTGGCTATGTCTTTCAAAATCCTTTCATCCAAGTATCAGGAGTAAAAGATACTGTCTTTGACGAAGTAGCATATGGGCTCGAAAATTTAGGTGTAGAAGAAAATGAAATTATAGAGAGAGTAAATGCAATATTAAAGCTAATTAAAATCGAGCATTTACGAGAAAAACATCCAATGGAACTTTCGGGTGGTCAACGCCAACGTGTTGCACTTGCTTCAATCATCGTAATGAATCCCGATATCCTTGTCATTGACGAGCCAACATCTCAGTTAGATCCAATTGGAACGGAGCATGTATTTAATATCATTCGTCTTATGAAAGATAAGGGAAAAACAATTATTCTAGTAGAACATAAAATGGACTTAATTGCTGAATATGCAGACAATTTAATTGTCCTTCACGAGGGAGAAATTATTTTACAAGGTCCGACCCGAGATGTTTTTGCCGATCCACGATTTGGAGAATTTAACATTCAATATCCTCATGTAACCGAGGTCGCTCTTAATTTACAGAAAAACGGTGTTACATTAAAATATGTCCCGATTCGTGACGAGGAATTACCTGAAAGCATAAGTTGGGCAAGCGTAGGGGAGAGTGCTTATGACTGAACTTCAATTGAAAAATGTCAGTTTCGCTTATCCCGATGGAACAAAAGCATTAGAAAATTTGACACTTACTGTTCCTACTGGCCAACGCTTAGCCATTATTGGACAAAATGGGGCCGGAAAGACAACAGCAGTAAAATTAATGAACGGTCTATTAAAACCAACTGAAGGCGAGGTAACTGTTGGAGATTGGCATACAAAAGATTATACGACTGCTCAAGTATCTCGAAAGGTTGGTTATGTATTTCAAAATCCGGACGATCAAATTTTCCATAATAATGTGGCATTAGAAGTCCAGTTTGGTCCTAAAAATATGGGTTTTGATCCAGATCGTGTATCACTTCTAACAGATTGGGCGATGAAATTATGTGGAATTTATGATGTTTCTCACGAAAATCCTTATAATCTTCCCTATTCGGTCCGTAAATTTGTTACCATTGCGTCCGTTTTGGCAATGGATTCCGATGTGATTATTTTAGATGAGCCGACAGCTGGGCAGGATCGGGTCGGATTAGATTTATTAAGTAAGCTTTTAGACGAATTAGAGGGAAAGGGAAAAACTGTTATTGCGATTACGCATGATATGGAATTTGTCACGGATTATTTCTCTCGAATTGTTGTAATGGCAAATCGAAAGATTATTGCAGATGATGATTCAGAACACATTTTTTATAATCCTGCGATATTAGAAGAAAGTATGCTGAAACCGCCTGCAGTTGCTAAAATGGCCAACTTAATGGGCTTGGAGAAAGGTATTTTGACAAAAGACCAATTATTATCCGTATTAAAGGAAAGAGATTTTATGAGAGGACGATAACTGGTATGGATATTTCATTAGTTGGGAGCATTAACATAGATCTTGTTTATCGTGTTCCTTATATCGTTAATAATGGTGAAACGCTTCACAGTAAGTCTTATAGTGTTCATTTCGGTGGAAAGGGTGCAAACCAAGCTGGAACTGCAAGCCAGCTAGGAGCAAACGTTCATTTCATTGGAAAAGTAGGCAAAGATGATTTCGGGGAACAGGCTATAGACAATTTAAAAAATAAAGGCGTTTATGTTGATTCCGTTCAAAAGGAAGGAGCAACTGGGCAAGCGATTATTCAAGTGACAGATACCGGTGATAATGCGATTGTTTTATTTTCCGGTGCAAACTTTTTAGTTACTCCTAAACAAATTGAACAAGAAACACATATCATTTCTTCAAGTAAGGTACTCCTTCTTCAGCTTGAAATACCGCTTGATACAGTTGAAAGGGCCGTGGAAATCGCATCTCAACATAGAAAAATCGTTATCCTAAATCCAGCACCAACTCATCAATTACCAGATTCATTATTGGAGAAAATTACATTTTTAACACCGAATGAAACAGAACTTGCTCAATTAACGGGTATTGAAACGACAACGGAAGAAAATATTCGCTCCGCATGTCGTTTATTGCTAGAAAAAGGGGTTGGAACAGTAGTCGTTACACTTGGATCCAAAGGCTCTTTTTATATGAATCATGGAGAAAGTGGCTGGATTCCAGCGTTGAGCGTTGACACAATAGATACAACTGGTGCAGGAGATGCTTTTAATGGCGCTTTGGCAGTAGGACTGTGCCGGGGGGATTCGCTTCGAAGTTCAATCGATTTTGCTACGAAAGTTTCTGCTTATGTCGTTACTCAAATGGGTGCACAACCATTAATCCCGGATTCACTTTTGAAATAAATGATAGCCGTAGCTCTTCGTAGTTATTACGAAGCAGCTACGTTTTTTTTGATGTTTTTATACTTCTAAACAGCAAGTCATTAGTTGGTATTCGAAATCCTCTTTAGATTAAAAATCAATTTCTCCTAAAAAAGAGGAATAATACTTAGGGTGTCGAAATATTGTACTAAGTAACGAAATTTTCACACAAAGGGGATAGGGGAATTATGACATTGAAACAAGGGATGAAACCAGAAGATCTATATGAATTAAAATCAGTGGCAGATCCACAAGTATCACCTGATGGAACAGAAGTGGTGTATGTAGAGACTCATATTGATGAGAAGAAAAAGGACTATGTGTCTAATTTATTTTACATAAACTTAAATGATAAAAAACAGCAACAATGGACATTTGGTGAAGATAAAACGAATTCACCAGTTTGGTCTCCGGATGGCAGTAAAATCGCGTTTGTGTCAACGAGAAATGGCATGCCACAAATTTTTGTTCTTTCTAAAGCAGGTGGGGAAGCGAAACAAGTTACTAATTGTAAAAACGGTGCGACATCGCCTACGTGGTCTCCTTGTGGAGAGAAAATCGCCTTCTCTATCAAGCTTGGTAAAGATGAAAACATTGATGATAAAGCTGAAAAGAATCAAAAAGAAGACAAAGAGCTAAAACCACTTGAAATAGAGAAGATGAAACATAAATCAGATGCAGCTGGATTTATAGATATGGAGCAATTTTATCAAATTGCGATCGTTCATCTTGAATCAGGAGAATTAGAGCTAGTGACGGAAGGGAAACATAATTTACAGCTTGGTACATGGTCTCCGAACGGTAAATATCTTTCGTACATTGCGGACTTAACGGAGGACCTAGACTTTTCCTTCATAAGTGATATTTACTTATTAGATTTAGAAACGAAACATGGTCGCAAGCTAACAGAAGGGGAAGGGGTGTTCTATCAAACTTCATGGTCTCCGAACAGCCGCTTCATAGCTTATGTTGGAAGTGAAAGAGAATTTGAAAATGCAACACATGCAAAGTTATGGATTTATGATTTGGACAATAACAATAAAACATGTGTAACGAGTGAATTTGACGCGCCTGTCGGTGATTTTGTTGTCGGCGATTTCCTTCAAGGTGTTGTTGCTCCGTGTGTCCAGTGGTTGGAGGATAATAAAAGCTTTTATTTCCAAGTGACAGATCACGGCAATACAGCTATTTATTTTGGCAATCTATCGGGAGAATTATATCCAGCTATTCATGACGATCAATATGTTTATGGTTTTTCGCTTGATCATAAAAATGATAGAGCGGTAGTTGCAATTAGCACGACGACAAACCCTGGTGATCTATTTTACGTAAATTTAAATACCGGTGAAAAGGAACAGCTTACTACAGTTAATGAAGAATTTTTAAAGACTAGAGCATTATCTGTTCCAGAAGCAATTGAATATGAAGGGGCAGATGGCTGGAAAGTAAGCGGCTGGATGATGAAGCCAATCGGATATGAGGAAGGGGAAAAATATCCACTTATTCTTGAAATCCATGGCGGGCCGCACGCAATGTATGCCAATTCCTATTTTAACGAATTCCAAATTCTTGCTGCTCAAGGCTTTGCGGTTCTCTATACGAATCCTCGTGGAAGTCATGGATATGGTCAAAAATTTGTGGATGCAGTCCGTGGCGATTACGGCGGCAATGATTATAATGACCTAATGGCTGCTGTTGATTATGCCTTGGAGCAATATGATTTCATTGACCAAAACCGTCTCGGTGTTACAGGTGGAAGCTATGGGGGCTTCATGACAAACTGGATTGTCGGACAGACAAAACGCTTTAAAGCAGCAGTTACGCAACGTTGCATTTCTAACTGGATAAGCTTTTATGGCGTAAGTGATATCGGCTATTACTTTACAGACTGGCAAATCCAGGCGGGACTAAACGATATAGAGAAGCTATGGCAACATTCACCACTTAAGTATGTGGACAATGTGGAGACGCCATTGTTAATTTTACACAGTGAAAAAGACTATCGCTGCCCGATTGAGCAAGCAGAGCAATTGTTTATCGCCTTAAAACACCGTAAAAAAGAAACAAAATTTGTGCGCTTCCCTGAAGCCAATCACGAACTTTCAAGGAGCGGAAAACCAACGTTACGAATTAATAGACTAGAATATATTAGAGATTGGTTTGTGGACTATCTATAAGAGAAATATAGGTGGCTTAAGAAGTTAAAATCTTCTTAGGCCACCTTTTTAAAAATATTTTATTCGATTAACATTAAAATGATTGTAGACGTTACGATATTTCGTATCGGATTCAACTTGAGGAAGGAATTATATGTTCGAAATACTTTTTAGCTCTTCATTAATAATCCCATAAAACACTAAATCCTCGTATTGATCGTCTTTGATGACGTGATCTTTTAAAACTCCTTCTTGTTTCATGCCAATCTTGTCCATTACTTTTCCTGAAGCGGGGTTCGTTGAAAAATATCGAGCAAATACTTTATGCAGTTTCTTTTCTTCAAAAGCGAATTGTACAATCGACTGCGCAGCCTCCGTTGCATAGCCTTTTCCCCAATACTCCTCGCCAATCCAATAGGCGATTTCACCTTGCTTAAAACGTTTATTATTCGATAATGCAATGGCTCCATATAATTCGCCAGTTGCCTTATCTGTAACTGCAAATTCGTACGAAATATCCTGAGTAAAATTATCGTAATGATGTTCCATCCATGATAATGCATCATTTAAACTATATGGATAAGGTAGGTACATGGTGCTTTTATAAATATTATAGTTATTGCAAAGCTTTGTAACAGTTTCTGCATCGGTTGTTTGAAATAATCTAAGAACGAGTCTTTCTGTAGTAATCATTAATTTTTCATGAACATATCCCATTCAATCATCTCCGTTTTTCGATATTTGTTTGGTAGAAGCAGTTGAAAATCCTTTTTCTGTTTATTTGTAGACGAGCATATACAGTAATCTCTTTGTCATTTTTACGAACCCAATAACTTAGCAAGGAATAAGAAAAATACGTAGAGACCGAAAGATGCAACACATAAGCAGATAACAAAGATGGACATAATGTTGTCAAATGATCTATTTGTTTTATAATTCCTTAAGATAAATAATCCGAAAACGAATCCTAGTAGAAATAACAAAGGCCAAAAATATGAAATGATATTAAGAGCTAAAACATTAGATGTTGAACTAATGAAATAAGTTGTACAAATCAATCCAAAAGTTAATGAAGTCATTGTCATAAAGAATGAATTCATTTTTAAAAATGCCAATCTAATTCACTCCTTCTTTAGTTTTCTTCCTTTGTTTGCACGGCTCGTACTACTAAAGTTGAGGATGACATAGGTTAAAACGTAGGCGTTCAGTCGGAACAGAAATCGCTCCTTGATATGGATATATATCAATAATTTGTAAATAACATTGTATAACATTCTGAGAATTCTAACAATGTTGAAGGAGGGGTTATCTTAATATTTCTGCCAAAAAAAAGACAGAATCATTTTGAAGTGATTCTGTCCTGATTTCATTTAGTTAAGTTTTTGAATGAAAACAACCTTTAAGTAATTGAATTCTGGATATTCACGTGTTGCACGGAAATCCTTTGGTAAGTTGAATTCTTCAACAATTTTATAGGCTGTTTTAGTTTCTTTAAATGCTTGGTCAATAAAGCTCTTGAACTTTTTCATCCCAAAGCTTGCATTGTTCGTTGAGGCAACAATGATACCGTTTTTCTCCGTAATAGCGATTGTATCTACGAGTAATTTAGGGTAGTCTTTCGCAGTTGAGAACGTTCTTTCCTTCGTACGTGCAAAGCTTGGTGGATCCAAAACTACAAGGTCAAATTTTAAATTGTGGCGCTGAGCATATTTAAAATAGTTAAAGACATCCATGACTTTAATATCCTGTGATTCGTAGTCAATGCTATTGACGCTAAATTGCTCAATTGTTTTGGCTAAACTACGCTTTGCAACATCTACACTTGTTGTTTTTACTGCTCCTCCAAGTGCCGCTGCGACAGAAAATGCCCCCGTATAGGAGAACGTATTGAGCATATTTTTACCTTCTGCATAACGTTCACGAATGGCAAGTCTCACTTCTCGCTGATCGAGGAAAATACCTGTCATGGCGCCATCATTTAAATTGACAGCGTATTTCATATTATTTTCCGATACGATAATTGGGAATTCGCCAGGCGTTCCCATTACAAAATCGTCCTGTTCCAGATACTGGCCTTTCGTATCGAAACGTTTTTTCTCATAAATGGCCTTGTAGTTTACAGTCTCTTCAAGGGCTTCATATACATCTTCTTTAAATGAATAAATGCCGGCGCTATACCAGCTTACCATATAGTAAGAATCGAAGAAGTCAATAGTTAAACCGCCAATGCCATCACCTTCGCCATTAAAGATTCGGAAGGCTGTTGTGTGAGGATTGTTGAAAAATGCTTCTCGATTTTGGATGGCTTTTTTTAATTTTTTCATAAAAAAGGCTTTGTCTATTTCTTCGTTAGCATCGGTCGTCAGCACCCAACCAATACCTTTGTTCTGTAAGCCATAGTATCCTGTACCAATAAAACGATTATGATTATCCATAAGTCTCAGTAGTGCACCTTCTTCTTCTGGAAGACGACGTGCATTAACTGCATCTTTCGAAATGAGAGGATAGCCTTTTTTTAATTGATCAGAAAAGGGTTTGTTAATTTGTAAAGCAATAGATTGTGTCATGTTGTCATCCTTTAAAAAACGTTTTGCTCTATTATCGCACTATTTTACGTGAATAGACAAACTTATTTCACGAAATTAGCAATTTTTTCAGCTGTTTCGATCGTCGCTTGTTCGAAAAAATTCATTTTACTAAAGTAACTATGGATTAAACCAGTCATGTTGACATGTTCAACAGTCACTCCGGCATCTGTAAGTTTTTGGGCGTATTCACGGCCTTCATCGTAAAGGACATCTGCCTCCGCAGCAATAATGATCGTTTTTGGTAAAACACTTAAATCCTCAATTTGAAGTGGAGAAACAAGTGGATTCCTATAGTTTTGTTCATCTGTGTAATGACCCGCAAACCACTGCATTCCTTGTTTGTCTAAACCGAAGTGTTCGCCGTATGCATTGTAAGAAGCCGTTGTAAAATCAACATTTACTACAGGATAAATAAGAGCCTGCGCTTTAATCATTGGTCCATTAAATGTAGCAGCCAAGTAGGCAGCTACTGTTGCTAAGTTTCCGCCCGCGCTATCACCAACAACGGTAAGTTTTGCAGCATCTCCACCAAAATTTTGGATGTTTTCGCTAACCCACACTAAAGCGTCATAGGCATCGTAGAGCGGTGTAGGGAATGGGTATTCTGGAGCTAGGCGATAATCAACCGAGACAACGATTGCTTGTGCTTTTTCTGCGAGTAGCTGACAGCCTGCATCGGTAGAGTCTATATTTCCAAATACCCAACCTCCTCCATGATAGTAAACAATGACAGGAAGTTTTTCGTCTGAAAAAGGTTTATAAATGCGCACATTAATTTGTCCGCCATCTCGAACTGCTATTTTTCTATTGTCAATTGCAGCAAGCTGTGGGCTTTGTGGTGAAGTCCATTTCGGCACTATTCGTAGAGCTCTCGCTTCTTGTGGTGTTAATTCATAGTACTGTTTTGAAGAATCACTTGCTTGAATATAACGGATCGCTTCATCTCTTAACTTCGTCATCTTCATCAATCCTTTTAATTACATTTGGTAATCTTATTATAAACTATTCTTATAATATTACTAGGATTTAATATTGAAAAAGAAAATAATTTAATTTTTAAGAAGAAATAATCTGATTGTAAAGTAAAATTATGTTTATAATATAATGAACGATAGTATTTGGAGGGACAAGATGATTTCTTTAATTGTGGCACATGATAATAATTATGTGATTGGTTATGAAAATGGCATGCCATGGCATTTGCCTGGGGATTTAAAATATTTTAAGGATAAAACGATGGGGAAGCCAATGATTATGGGGCGTAAAACATTTGAATCCATCGGTAGACCGCTTCCGGGTCGACGCAATATTGTCATTACTCGTGACGCAAGTTATCATGCGGACGGAATTGAAGTAGTGACAAGCTTAGAGGGTGCCCTCGCCCTTGCTGGGGATGTTCCAGAAATTATGATTATTGGCGGCGAGCAAATTTTCCGCTTATCCATGGATATCGCAGATCGCTTGTACATTACAAAAATCAATCATTCATTTAATGGGGATACATACTTCCCGAAATATGAGCAGGATTTTGTAGAAGTATCCTCAGAGGAGCAAGAAACTGCACCAGAGGGTTACACATTCCAATATCAGATTTTTGAGCGTAAGAACTAAAGAAAATAGGTACTACGAAGCACGGTTATGAATGACCGTGCTTTTTTTGTTACTAAATAAAGGTTTTTGGAAAAAATTGTAGAATAAATGATTATAAGACTCATCAGCATAACGTGGGGTTGATTTACGTTTTTTAAATTCGATAACCTATCGCAGTGACGGAAAGAAACGACGAAGCGACGGAAAGAGCCCTTGAAACGACGGAAAGAAACGCCGGAGTGACGGAAAGAATCATCGAAGCGACGGAAGATCAATCAAGCGACGGAAAGAGCCCTCGAAACGACGGAAAGAAACGTCGAAGTGACGGAAAGAATCATCGAAATGAAGGAAGACCAATCAAGCGACGGAAAGAGCCCTTGAAACGACGGAAAGAATCATCAAAGCGACGAAAGACCAATCAAGCGACGGAAAGAGCCCTCGAAGCGACGGAAAGAGCCCCCGGAACGACGGATAGATCCCGGGAGCGTCCGATGAGCCGCTTCGCTTGCGTTTAAGGTTACAGGTAAAAGGATATTCAAGACATTAAGACTCTATTTTTGAGAGGTGTAATTGTCAATGTGGGAACAACATTTGATTGAAACAAACAGAGGACGATTTGAATACTTTGTACGTGGAGAAGGGGAACCATTAGCTATTTCTCATTTATACATGGGCTTTGATGAACGAGGGAATTTATTTGCAGATCCGTTCGCTGAACATTACAAAGTGTACTTAATCAATGTTAGAGGTGCTGGGAATTCAGCAGATATAGAAGATGATGAACAATTAAGCTTCAAAGAAATCGTGAAAGATTTAGAAGCGATTCGAGAAGCGTTAAAGTATGAAAAATGGGCTTTTGCAGGTCATTCAACGGGTGGAATGCTGGCACTTCAATATGCAGTGGATTCACCAGAATCTTTAATAAAAATCGTAGCTGGTTCAACAGCAGCAAGTAAAGAGTACGGAAATCACCCATATAGTATCTATTGCGCTGAAAATAAACATTTCAATCGCATAGTAGAAATAATGGATTTACTGAATAATCCGGATACCGTTCGAGAAGAGCGACAGAAGTTAAGCTATGAATGGGCTTTAATGTCTTATCATTCCGAGGAAAAGTTAAAATTAGCAACGACTCGACCTAATAGTGGTCGCACAGTAGGCAAGAACCTTGATTATTTTAGAAAAGTACTAGTAAACAGCTTTGACATTCGAGAACGATTGAAATCAATACATATTCCTACCTACATATTTGCAGGTAGATATGATGCTCAATGTCCGGTTGAATTCGGAATCGAAATTGCCGATTTAACTCCAAATGCAAAATTAACGATTTTTGAACATTCTAATCATAATCCGTTTATTGAGGAAGAAGAAGCTTTTAATGAATTTGTGCAATTGACTATATAATCGATTAGACCATCTCTACTTCACGCGAGGAATAAAATGAACTAGAAGTTATGCTTGCTGTAAAAGCATTTACGAAGGATTAAAAGGTAATAACATATAAAAAAATCGCTTCTTTTTTACGGAAGCGATTTTTTATTGTCAATATTTATAAGTAAAAATAAACACAAGCATACATCGCGCCACATCCAGCTAACACAAATAGATGCCAAATTGTATGATTGTAGGGAAGTGAACGCCATGCGTAAAAGAGAGCCCCAATCGTATAGAAAAGCCCGCCTGCTAATAGTAAAGCAAAACCATGAAAACCTAAGAAAAGATAGATAGGTTTAACGGCAAAAATAATTAGCCAGCCCATACCGATGTAAAAAATTAAAGAAAGCTTCTCAAATCGATTAATAAAAAAGCACTTAAAAATAACACCTAGTATCGCAAGTGACCAAATTATACATAATAAAGTAATACCAAGCGTGCCACCAATTGCGATTAAAAGGAAAGGTGTATACGTTCCGGCAATTAAAATATAAATCGAGGAATGGTCAAGAATAGCGAAAAAGTGCTTGTATTTTTCTGGCATGCTATGTAGCAATGTTGACATTAAAAATAGAATGATCACAGAGGCACCAAAAATAGTAAACGTTGTAATTTGGAGCGCACTTCCGGTTTGAACTGCTGCTAAAATAAGTACAACTAGAGCTGGAATACTTGCGATAAATCCAATGCCATGAGTAATGGCATTCCACAATTCTTCCTTCCATGTTTTGTAGTCAAAAGAATCTATCATATCGAACACTCCTTTCGTGCTTGCATTTACTATACCCCAATAATTTTCATCCTGGTATTTACATTTGTCATGTTTTCAACATCAAAAGTGTCATATAAATGTCGTAATGCATGAGGGACATTGTTAGACATGGGCTCAACAAAGCGCTATAGTATCCAAGGTAGCGGATACAAAATGGACTAAAACGAGCAAAACCTAATGACAAATGTCATGTTTACATAATGATTCATTAGTCTATATAATAAATTTTAATGAAGTAAAAGGATGTGTCGAAGTGGGACGAATTCATATAGTAACGGACTCAACTTGTGATTTAACAAAAGAAGAAGTAGCGCAGCATGGTATACATATTGTGCCTTTAACAATTCAAATTGATGATAAAACTTATATAGATGGTGTTGATTTAGAGCCACAACCTTTTTTAAGTTTAATGAAAAATGCTAAAAATTTACCGAAAAGCTCGCAGCCTGCACCGGGGAAGTTTAAAGAATTATACGATGAGCTAGGGAAAGACGGCGATCGAATTATTTCCATTCATATGACAGGTGGTATGAGCGGAACAGTGGATTCAGCTCGTCAGGCAGCGCAAATGACGGACTCTGATGTTACTGTAATTGATTCACGTTTTATTGCCATAGGTTTAGCTATTCAAATTCGAGAAGCCATTAAAATGCGTGATGCAGGGGCTACTGTCGAGGAGATTATTGAGCGTCTTGAGAAAGTGCGAGAAAATACGTATTTGTATGTAATTGTCGACACGCTTGAAAATTTAATTAAAGGCGGCCGAATTGGAAAAGGTACAGGCTTTATCGGTTCTTTACTAAACATAAAAGTAATTGCAAACTTAGAAGGTGGCGCATACAATCCTGTATCGAAAGTACGTAGTCATAAACAGGTTGTAAACTACTTATTTAAACAATTCCAAGCTGACACGGCTGGAAAAACAGTAAAATCAGTGGGAATTTCTCACGCCGAGGGTTTAACAACGATGGGTGGACCATTAAAAGAATTAATCGAGGGAACAGGTTTTAATGAAGTAGAAATTGCCTTTACTTCACCAATCATCTCGACACATACTGGCGAAGGTGCAATTGGTTTAATTTATTTTGCAGAATAATATATAAGAGCTACTACATATTTAATTGTAGTGGCTTTTTTTAAAAGGAAAGTGCATGCCTCTTTATACGAAAAAACGTTGTAAATACACATTTTTACTCAATGCTTAGGTATAGTCACTTTTCATTGCAGCATGAACTATTCTATAATAGAAGTAGAAAATGATGGAAGGTGGTCAAATGAACATTTGGCGAATAATTGTTTTGTCATGTTTGACCGTCTTAGTACTAAGTGGTTGTGCAATATCAATAGATGAACCGAATCCGCAAGCTGATCCAGAAGGGGAGCAAGCAGGGACGGAGCAAGATATGAAACAGGATGAGCAACAAACAGAAAATGAGGAAAAAACCTCAAAGAATGTATTGACGCAAATTTTTGAACATTTTTTTGAGCCATCACCAGAGGATTTACGGAAAACTGATGATAATAACGCAAAGCAACTACATTACTTAGCACTCGGAGATTCTTTAACAGCCGGTGTGGGTGATGAGTATAGTAAAGACGGTTATGTTGGAAGATTAACAGATTCATTAATAGCTTGGCCCTCGATTTCTGATGTTGAAGTTGATAATCGAGGAAAAAGAGGAAGACGTAGTGATCAGCTATTAAAATTAGTGGAAAAAGGGCATTATGATGAAGAGTTGCAAAAAGCACAGCTCATTTCACTTACAATGGGTGGAAACGATGTTATGAAGATCGTTAAACACGATCTGTTTAATTTGAAACGAAATGCTTTTGATAAGGAATTACGGTCATATAAGAAACGCTATAGTAAAATTATTGAAGGCATACGAGAGAAAAATTCAACAGTGCCTTTATTACTGATCGGTTTTTATAATCCATTCTCGATCGTGACAAATGAAGCGAATGAATTTGATTCGATTATTACGGAGTGGAATAAAGTCATTGAGGACATAGCAAAGAAAGATAGTAATGCATGCTATGTATCAGTGGAAGACCTGTTTGATTCAAATAAAGAGCTCGTTTATCATACGGATTTCTTCCATCCAAATGCAAAGGGCTATGACAAAATGAATGAGCGAATTTTAAAAGCAATGGAGAAATGTAACATGGAACAAAAGATTAACAAGGAAATAGGCTACGAGGAGTGACAAAATGAATAAGTGGAAAATTGCATTTTTTGCTTTAGCGGGCACACTGCTTTTTGCAATCCTCCTCGTCGTTTTTTTAGCAACTAGACCAGTAGATGGAGTAAATTTAGCGGAAAGTTCAAAAGCTGAAAGCGAAGTAAAAGGAAATGTACTCGTTGTGCAAACAACAAGGAAGGAATTAGAATCTATATCGAAGAAGTATTTAAAGGATGCGGGATCACCATTACCGTTGGACTTTACGATTGGTGACGATATTCAATTGAAAAGTACATTAAAGGTTTTCTATACTGAAATCGAGATTTCTATGAACTTCGATCCGATAGTGGATGAGAAAGGGAATATTATTTTAAAACAGACAGGAATGAATGTTGGGCTGTTAAATATTCCGCCTGAGACAACTATGAAAATTATGCGAGACACGGTGGATTTCCCTTCATGGATTTCAGTCAATCCAAATAAGGCAGAAATCTATATTGACTTGTCGCGCATTAACATTGCTTCAGGATCCCGTATTAAAGCAAAAGAATTAGACTTGCCAAAGGATAAAATTTTACTAGAAATTATTGTTCCCGGTGAATAAGGAGTGAGATAAATGGCAAAGCAATACGCAACATTTGCAGGTGGTTGTTTTTGGTGTATGGTCAAGCCCTTTGACGAAACACCTGGCATTGAATTAGTAATTTCCGGTTATACGGGTGGACATGTTGTCAATCCAACATATGAACAAGTATGCTCCGAAACGACAGGGCATGTAGAAGCGGTGCAAATACTGTTTGATGATGAGCTATATTCTTATGAACAATTACTCGCGACATTTTGGACATTAATTGATCCAACAGACGCTGGAGGCCAATTTTTTGATCGTGGAGAGTCCTATACAACCGCGGTTTTTTATCACAATGATGAGCAACGTGAGTTGGCTGAACGTTCAAAAGCAGATTTACAGGCATCTAGTAAATTCGATAAGCCTATTGCAGTAAAAATTTTACCGGCAAGTTCGTTTTACCCAGCAGAAGGCTACCATCAATATTATTATAAGAAAAATCCAATGCACTACGAGCGCTACGCTGTCGGGTCTGGTCGCAAAGCGTTTCAAGAGACACACTGGGGGCTGAAAAATGAATAAAGAACAACGTTTACAACAGTTAACGGACTTACAATATTACGTGACACAGGAAAATGGTACAGAGCCACCGTTCCGTAATGAATATGACAAGCACTTTGAAGCGGGTATTTATGTAGATATCGTGTCAGGGAAGCCACTATTTAGTTCACTAGATAAATTCGATTCAGGCTGCGGCTGGCCTGCATTTGCAAAGCCGGTTGAAAAAGAAGAAGTAACAGAGCATTTCGATACAACTCATGGAATGCGTCGCGTAGAGGTTCGAAGCAAAGAAGCTGATTCCCATTTAGGACATGTCTTTCCGGATGGACCAAGTGAGCTTGGAGGCTTACGCTATTGTATTAACTCAGCAGCACTCCGCTTTGTACCAAAAGAGGATTTAGAAAAAGAGGGCTATGCAGAATACCTTTCATTATTTAAATAACAACAACTCCTAGCAGGGATATATCGTGCTAGGAGTTTTTTTTATGGTTTTAAAATGATTTTTGTATCGAGAGTGACGGAAAGAGCCATTTAAACGACGGATAGAACGTCATAATTGTTTAGAAATATTAATTGATTGATCTTGCAATTCTAAATCCGATATCATCTATAAAGAAATCAGGCATACTCTTACGACGACAAGTGGCTCCACATCCTCGTTCTTCTTCAGCCCAACTTCCTCCTCGAATTATTCGGTAATTACCAAACATCTCTTCATCGAATAAGTCCCAGCACCACTCCCAAACATTTCCTATCATGTCGTGCAAGCCCCAGTCATTAGGCGCTTTTTCACCAACATTGTGTACATGTTCGTTAGAATTATCTTTATACCAAGCAATTACATCAATTTCACCATACCGATATCCTTTTGATTCTGCTTTACATGCATATTGCCATTCAGCATCTGTTGGTAATCGAAAACCATTAGAACTATGATTGCATACAACAGATTTATTTTTCTTATCACAATCATAATACTTGTCATAACCTAAGGCATCAGACAATGAATTACAAAAGTTCACGGCGTCTATCCATGAAACATTAACAATGGGTTTTTGATCCATTGTTAATGTTGTTGTTGAAAATTTCCCCCCCATAATAATCGCATGAAGTTCTTCTGTCACAGTATATTTGGCAAGATAAAACGGCTTTATCTCAACATTCCAAATAACTTCCTTTAAATTTTTCCTTATACCAGGCATTCCAAATTTATAGTTTGAACTAATCCATTTTTGCTCGTTTCGAAAATCTCGTAGGCGGATTTCTCCTTCAGGAATATACACCATTAATTCTTTTAAGTAATGATTTAAGTTAGTTAACATAGTCCTCTCCAAATCGTAAACTATTGTTTTTAGACACTACTTTCATAGTATGATCTCCATTATTAAAAACTCCGGCGCTAAATCATGTATTTGTTTCATGTATAATGAACATCTTTCTAGGACTTTCAAACTTTAAATTCACTGACAAGATTTCGCAGACTATCAGCTTGTTGTGCAAGTTCTGTGGCAGCGGCATTAATTTCCTGCATGGACGCAGATCCTTGAGTGGCTGCAGCGGCAGAAGTGACGGTGTTGGCAGCTGATTGTTCAGCGTAGGCATTTACATGGACAAAATCATTCGCTACAGCATTGCTATAATCAAGTGTTAATGCAATTTTCTCTACCATAGTCGCGATAATTGTCGTCGTTTCTTTAGTATGCGTCAAAATATTGGCTAATGATTGATTTGTTTCATTCGTTACTTCAACGCCACGAATAACGGTCGATACACCTTCGTGGTTTTGAGAGATGATGGATGTTACTTCATCTTGAATGGACGTTACAATGGATGTTACTTCTTTGGCGGCATTTTGAGATTGCACTGCTAGCTTTCGAACTTCATCAGCGACAACAGCGAAGCCACGTCCGTGCTCACCAGCGCGTGCTGCCTCAATCGCAGCATTTAAGGCAAGTAAATTTGTTTGCTCTGAAATGGCAGTAATCGTGCCGATAATAGATGTTATGTCGGCGGATTTTCGGCCAAGCGCTTCAACTGTGGTAGTCGTGGAGGCCATCGTTTCTTCTATAGCTTGTATGACTAAAGAAGATTGTTGAACGGAGCGACTGCCGTCATTAGCCGCTTGCTGCATAGCCAATGATGCACGCTGAACAGCATTTGCATGCTCATTTAAATGGTGCACAGAATGCTCAAGATCACTCATTTTTTGTTGCGCGCTCGTCATACTTGAAATCGTATTCTCGCTATCGCATGCAATATCAGTTGTAGCATCTGCGATATTCTGTATAGTACGGGCATTTTCGTCGGCTAAAGACATTAGCTCTCGGCTACTGCTGGAAACGTGGTCCGCCAGATTACTGACACGTTTTATCAAATTAGATATCGATTCAATAAGTATATTGGTTGAAGTGGCAATAGTTGAGAACTCGTCATGATTACGAACTTTAACACGTCGTGTCAAGTCGCCACCAGCCTGTGCAATATCGAGAATGGAATGGTTAATAGCCTGAGTATTGTTTCTTAATGATTTGAATAACATGTAACCAAAAATAATAATGGCAATAAATCCAAGTATTGAAATGAAGAAGAAAGAAGTAATAGACAATGTAACTTGCTTGTTCAGCGTATCTAATTTTGCATTATTTGCATCATCCATAACCTCGTTAATAGACTCTATATTTTTATCAATATACACCTTCATCGATTCTCCAGCACCGTCCATCATAAGTTTACGAGCTTGTTCAAGACCAAGTTCATCACGCATAGTCATGACCTTATTCGAATATTCAAGGTAATTTTTATAATATTGATCAATCGCCTGTATATGACCTAACTCTAGTTCTCTTCCTGTAAACTGCTCTTTTAAGGATTTCATTTTTTTATCGATGGAATCAATTTTCATTTTATAAGAAGTAGCAAAGTTCCCATTTCCGGTAATTAAATAGGCTTGTTCTAAATTGGTGAGCCTCGCAATTTCATACGCAAGTTGGTTAACAGTTAACTGTTCCTGAACGTTTTTCTCAGTAAAATCCTTCATTTGGCCTTGCAGATTTTGAATATTGATATAAGATAATAAACCCATTGTGCCATTTATAACAATAAGGAGAGAAAATATAATAAGCACTTTGCCTCGAATTAAATGGTAAAAACGTTGTTGTTTTTCTTTTGTAGGAGGGGTATTGTACCTGTCGCCTTCTAAAACATCTTTTTGCTTTTTTGAAAAGCTGTTTTTAAAGAGAGACGGACGTTTCTTTAAGAAATTCCTGTATTTATGAGAGTTTTTCATCGCCATCACCTTCCTGTTTTTGAATAATCGTTTTAAATTTTACCTTATTTTTCTAGGTATTTCTATCCCTTTTTTCTAATAATTTTCATTTTTCAGACAAAAAGTGCATATTATTTTTCTGTGAACAAAGTCCGGTAATCTTATTAGTTTGTTCTACTAGTTATAGTAGGAGAAAATACTTAATGGATATTTTTGTGACTAAGAAGGTATTTTTTGATAAACTAGCGGAAAGCAGATGAGTAAAAAGGGGATTTAAGTATGAAAAAGAGCTTTTATTTGTATGTATTAACATTCAGAGGTGGGGATTGGTCAGATGCGAAGGTGCGATTTGCAGAGGAAGTGTTCAATGAGCATAATTTTCCGAAGCAGAGCATGGACTTTGATGAGCTTTCTTCATATATTGAATCTTACGCCACAGATAACTTAAAAATAGAAGTATTTGATGAGTTGTGGTCATTATACGTAGATCTCGCATGATATAAGTTAAAACAATAAAATTTATTTCAAGTTGCTAGACGTCTAGCGTTGCGAAAATACGCGAAACACAGTATTATTTATAGTGATAACTGACAGAAAAGAGGGATTGCAGTATGAGTATTCATATTAATGCAAAAAAAGGCGAAATCGCTGACACAATTTTACTTCCAGGAGATCCATTACGCGCTAAGTACATTGCTGAGACGTTTTTAGAAGATGTTACTTGTTATAACGAAGTTCGTAACATGTTTGGTTATACAGGTACGTATAAAGGTAAACGTATTTCTGTACAAGGAACTGGTATGGGTGTGCCTTCAATCTCGATTTACGCTACAGAATTAATGCAAGAATATGATGTTCAAAAATTAATCCGCGTAGGTACTTGTGGTGCAATTCAAAAAGATGTTAAAGTTCGTGACGTTATTTTAGCGCAAGCAGCAACATCTGATACACGTATGAACCAAATCATTTGGAATGGCGCTATCGACTTCGCACCAATCTCTGACTTTGATTTATTGTTAAAAGCATACAATGCAGGTAAAGAAGCTGGTTTAAACTTACAAGTAGGTAATATCTTTACAGCGGATATGTTCTATTCTGATGAGAATCAAAACGAAAAATTAGCTCAATACGGCGTACTTGCTGTAGAAATGGAATCAGCAGCACTTTACACATTAGCAGCAAAACACGGCCGTAAAGCACTTTCTATCTTAACAGTAAGTGACCACATTCTAACTGGTGAAGTAACAACATCAGAAGAACGTCAAACTACATTCAATGATATGATCGTTGTAGCGTTAGAAGCAGCAATTCAAGAGTAAGGGTATCAAGGCTTTGTAAAATAAGGCGAGAGACCAAAAGAGACCAAAGTGATTTTCATAGGTCATCGAAAAGGTCACTCGCCTTATCTTTTTGCAGTCTATCGATAGTGTGCATCTATCATGTGATTTGCAAGCTGTTTTTATCATTTCTTAAGTGAGCAAATATTGAAATTAACATTTCCGGTTTAATCCTTTCTAGACTTTGGTTTTAACGGAGCATTTCGCATAATAGGATATGATAATAATAATGCTCCAACACTACATAAGCCTAATAAAGTCATCAATGTCATTCCCGAAGCATCTAAATCTAATCCTGAAAACCATGCCATACTAACGCTTAAATAGTTACCATAATATAAAACCATGAAAATAACTGACAACAACATGAGAATAATGATACTTTTCTGCATTCCTAAACGAAAGTTAATACTATATAGTAGAAAAGACACCCCGAACAAAAAAAGTCCGAACATAAGATCAATCCATAAATAAGCAAAGAAATGATATCCATCTATTAAAAATAATCCAGGATGTAAAATGTTCGCTCCGATTTCCCAATGAAGATATAAAGTTTTTAAAATATATTGCAATACATTCAGCAATATAATGCTTATAACAACTGCTAAAATACCCACACCATAATAGACTTTGAGCAATTGTACCCTCGTACTTCCCATCCCAATCGCAACTGGATACATCGATCTATATCCATTTATTCCAAATAATGCAAAGAAGAAATAAGCGGGACCTGAAATTGAGGCAACTACATCATCTCCAAGTCCAAATATATAGCCAATAAGGACCCACAACACCGTCAACGGGATAGTAATGTAGAGAAACATTAATTTACCTAAATAAAATAAGGCCTCCTCTGAGACTAAACGAAATGTTCCATATAAAGAATTCATCCTTTTTCGGCCTCCTCAGTCTTATTTAACAAATAATCTTGTAATTTTACTTTTTCGATTGATAGTCCATGTAAAGATGCAACTTCTTTCCATTTTTCGTTAAAAGGTACATCAACCATCACTTTTAACCTAGATCCTAATTCACTTGCTTCTAAAACATATTGTCCATCCGTCACTTTTTCAATCTTATTTTTGTCACCTACCAACCAGATTCCACACTCTCTAATTTCATCTATCGGTTCATGTATGAACACTTCTTTATCATGAATAACAAGAATTGAATCACAGATCTGTTGGATTTCTTCAATATGATGGGTAGACACTAAAAACAATCTTGGATGCTGTTCCTGACTTTCTCGTATAATTTTATACATTTTCTTCCGCATATTTGCGTCTAATCCATTACTAGGTTCATCCAGAATCGTGATTTTCGCATTGCTAGAAATTCCAATGATAAACTGCAAAGCAGATTTCATCCCTTTTGATAACTTTGATATTTTCTTCTTTTCATCCAGCCTAAAGATCTTTAAGAGTCGATTAGCCATATCCATATCCCAATTAGAATAATAATACTGTCCAAATCGCAAAGAATCCTTTACATTCCAGATGGAACTAAATGGATGATCCTCTTGCATATAACATACAGATTGAACAACCTCTGCGCGATTATAGGGGGCTGTTCCCATGATCTCAACAATTCCATTGTTTGGCATGTCATGCCCAGCAAGAAGTTTCATTAGTGTCGTTTTTCCAGCTCCATTTCGCCCCCATACTGCGGTAATACCATTTTCCTTTTCTTTGAAAGAAATATCCTTAAGTATTGATTCCTCACCGTATCCATAGGTAACATTCTCAACTCGAATCAATTTTTCTCCTCCTCTTTTATTAATTTCACCACTGTCTCAACACTCATTCCCAATCGCTTTGCTTCTTCTATGAGTGGCAATATATATTCATTTCGATACTGTTTTTTCCTTTCGTCTAACAATTTTGTTTTAGCTCCTTCCATAACAAACATCCCAATTCCACGTTTTTTATATATGATTTCTTCATCGACCAAAGTCTGTAGTCCTTTTCTTACAGTTGCCCTGTTGATGTTATAAAAATTTGATAGTTCATTTTCAGATGGAACTTTTTCTCCTTCTTTTAAGTGTCCTTCAACAATGTCGTTTATTACGATTTGTGCAATTTGCTGAAAGATGGGTAGTGATTCATCTAATATTGGTTTCAACAAGAACACTCCTTTCTTTGCCTCAGTTTTGCTCATGTTGATTGTATGGTTGTATACTTGTGTAACCAACTGTACAATGACTGCTTGATTTTGTAAATAGGTTTTTGTTCGATACCAGATTTCTTTAAGAATTTCTTCAAAAAAGAAGATGTGTCGATTACGCAAAAAACACTGATCCATTCAATAATTTGAACGAAGTCAGTGTTTTTCTTTCTGGTGCATTATTTGAACAGGTTAAGGGTATGCAATCGACAAAGTAGGGAACAAGGTTTGTAGTAATGAAGAGATTTTAAATGAGTTTGGAAAATGAATAAGAAAATAAAAAAAAGTAGCATTTGCTACTATTTTAGAATATCAATTCTTAATTTCTTAAATAGAATAAACATAATTTTCGCCATTGAATATAAAAAAAGTATTAATAATACTCTTTGTTTTTTTGATAAACGAGTTTTTTGCATTAGGTCACATCCTTTTAGTATTTTAGAGAGTAGTCTTAAAAATGCTCCTTACACAAAATGTAATCCAAGCTACAAAAGTACGGGTCCTTCTACTAAAGACGCACAATATAAAATACAAGTAAGACATATTCTAGGTTCGACTCAAGTTTTATTCATATTTTAATTTGTTAAATGAATGAATTCTATTGCTTTCAGAAATCTACAAAGTTAAGGAAGGTTACGGAAAAACCGTTTTACAAACAAAATATGCGATGATACTATATATTAGGCGATAATCTCAAGGGGAGGTAATTCCTTCCTAGAACTACTGGGTACTCTCTTTCGATTTTTCGTTAATTAAAGAACGACAGAAGGTATAGTATATATCGTGACAAATCTAATGTATGTATTTTGTTTAATAGTATGGGGACTTAATTTTATTGCAGTGAAAATTCAAGGAACGCCAGTAAGCTTAGAATTATCCTTGACTTATCGACTAGTTATTACTGCATTCTTATTTATTGTCCTAGTATTGTTTCTTAAGCCAAAAGGGATGCCGGCGCGTAAAGATATACCATTTATCATTGTATTTGGGGTATGTAACTTTGCTTTAAGTTATTTATGCTTATACTACGCAACCATATTAAGCTCAGCAGCAATTGTAACATTAATTTTTTCATTAAAAGTGATATTGACTCCGCTAGCTCTTCGTATTTTCTTAAAAGAGCAACTACATCCTCGAGTTTTGTTTGGTGGAGTTCTAGGAGTGTTGGGTGTTTGTGTTCTCATTTATCCTTCTTTAAGTAGTTTTTCTAGCTTTGCTGTTCTAAAAGGCATTTTGATTGCTCTTTTAGGTACAGTACTTACAGCTATTGGTGATGTAAGTTCTGCAAGAAACGCCAAGGTAAAGATTGACCCTATTTATTCGAATGCGATTGGTTTTACTGTAGGAAGTATTTTAATGTCAATTATTGTCTTGTTACAGGGGCAAAAGATCATAATTCCTATATCAATAACATACATATCTGCTTTATTGTACTTAACATTGATAGCATCTTTCCTAGCATGGCTATTTTATTTAAAGCTTGTTGAAAGAATAGGTGCTGCCAAAAGTGGTTACATGGTCGCTTTATTTCCGGTAATTGGAGGTATAGCCTCTGTTCTAATTGGTGAATCACCGCTTTCGATCTATTTGATAATAGGATGTCTATCTAGCTGTATAGGTGCAGCTATAGCTTTAGGATTTAGAATTCCACGTAGGATTAAACAAACGTGAATTTAATTAAATATGATTACAGTAGTCCACTCAGAAATGGGTGGCTTTTTCTATTTGTTATAGCATTTTCTACTAGGTGACCCCTTTAGGGCTACTGAGCTACTCAGACGTCCTCAGGAAATCGCTAGGGCGATGAGTTAAAAAATAGTAGGTAGAAATAATTACCTGAGTTGAGATATTATTAATCTAAAAGGTAAACGAAAGGAGGATTCTATTTTGAAAAAGACAATTAGTTTGTTCGTTACGCTTCTAATATGCTGCAGTTTATTGTTTATGTGTAAAAGTGAAGTAAAAGCTACTTTTATAGGGGTGATTGAAGAGATGATAAACGATCGGAAAGCAGTAGTTTATGTAACTGAATCGGAAAATAATGCGGTTAGAGGAATTGTTTATGTAAATCTAGCGAAGAATCCCAATGAAACATTTAAGGTTGGTGATAAAGTAAAAGTCGGTTATGATGGAACAGTCCAACCTACAGCGCCAATGGCGGTTACTACCCTTACTGTAGAAAAAGTTGAGTAATATAAAAATGTACATTGTGACATTGCTTTGAAAATTGTTTGACCATTACGGCTTTTTTCGTAAGCCTGATTTTTTGAAGTTATACATAAGAGCGAAATGAAGCGGGCTGATTTTATTTCCTCAAATGCCGTAAACATGAGATATTAAATGCAAATCAAAGTTATTGGAGGGTCCCAGATGTCTGAAGATTTAACAGTGAAAATGAATGCAGGAAAATTAAACATTCGCGTTGGGGCATGGATTGTTCACGGCGACAACCTATTAGTAAGTCAATTTCCTGACGGTACAATATCTTTGCCAGGAGGAAGAGTACAGTTACGCGAAACTAGTATTGAGGCAATCGAGCGTGAGATATTGGAAGAGACGGGAATGCAACTGGATACCCCGAAATTATTCGCGGTAATCGAAAACTTTTTCCTCGAAAAGGAATATTTTCACGAGTTTTTATTTATATACCGTGTTCAAATTCCAATTCAACCGAAATACTACGGACAAGACTCTAGTAATCAAATAATTAAGTGGATCCCTTTAACACAAGTGAATGAATTGAAACCAGACATTCTTGTTAAATTATCCGAAATTGTAGAAATAGAGGAACTACATCACTTCACAAATATTGAAGCAAGGTAGCCATGCAATTACTTTCTTATTAACGTGAAGTAACCTCACTACCTTAACATAAATAAAAAGACTAGTATGTATGAATTACGTACACACAAGCCCTATAGGAATGCTTAAATGGCTATTACTTTGGGTTTAGAAAGGCGATAATAGATTCTTACTTTTTAAAAATAGTTGTATTTTCTATACGAATTGAGTCAACTTCACCACAATCTAAACAAAATGTATATATTTTGTTAGCTCCTTTAAATGACCCTTTACTTGGTTTTACAGGCATATAGACTGTAGCTTCTGTGAATTGGGTATTTCCACATCTCTTACAATTTTTATTGGTCATGTATTTCACTCCTCAATTGTGCTTCTTTCTACACTGAAATTGTAACATAGATAGAGTGCAGTTTAGGAGAGAAATGGAAAAAGCGGAGAGGGTTGATTTTTACCCAAAAACGGCTACTTATGCTAAAGGATTTGAGCTGCGCATCTATGACGCAGAAAACAACCTTTGTATTTAATAACGCGCTGAAAGATAGTCCTGTGTAATTCATACGAATTAGATGGAACATCGAAAAATTGGAGGGAATGATTGTTCTTTTGGTTGTAGGGTGAAGAGGCCGTATTTGGGTGAGCATATAGGCATTTGCGTAGACTGTTAATCCTTATATTGCATAACCTATATCGATATCGAAAGGAGGAAAAAATATGCGATACGATTACGGGCATGGTGGTCATGGGGGACAACAAGGTGGCAGACATCCATATTACCCGGTTTCTCCAACCCATTTTTATCCGAGCCAACACTATCCATCCCATCATTTCTACCCAATGCATTACTACCCAACTCATCCAACTCATCCGCACCATCCACACCACCATCATCACCACCATCCACAACACCACTATCCGAACCCACGCTATTACTAGAAAATAAACGACAAGATTTTTAGAAGAGTCGTCATTCCTGATTTATTTAAATAGTTGTTTTATACCAGCTACAAATGGAGTACCGAGTGTGTAAAAAGTTAAATCACATACTATTGTTTAGTTTTATAGAGAAAGGGTCATTGAAGGAAAGTGATCCTTAACGTTATGAAGGTATAGGGATAACTTTAGGCATTATTCAATAATAAGATTAGCTAGTGCTGACAATACTTATGAATAAAATGTAAAGAGAGAAAAAGTGTTAGCACTAGTTAATGGCAATGATAAAAAATTTTTGATGTTAGCTGTGGAAGTAAAGAAAGATTGGATCATTGAGCAAGGATAATACTGATTTAAATAGAAAAAGGTCACTCTGCGAAAGTGACCTTGAATGAAGTGGTGTAAGGCTGAAACCATACACTGTCTAGTATTTTCTAATAGCTCAAAATAACTTTTAAAGATTAATACATGAATGTAGCGCCGACAATTATTAAAAGAATGAACAGAACAACAATTAGAACAAATGTTGAACCGTTATTGCCACCTCCATAGCTATAACCTCCGTAGCAACAATTGTTGTTGTAATTGCCACTGAACCATCCCATGATGCATTCCTCCTTTCTACATCTATAATATGTATCGTTATAGAAAGTGGTGGAGGTATTTATCCAACAAAAACACTTTAGAATTAGAATTTTGGAAATTAAATGTTCTTAAATATACTTTGAGAAAAAAAGGGCCACTATTTGGAAGTGACCCTCAGTAACAATTCAAGGCGGTGTTAGCTAAAAAATTAGCTTTACTATGCGGTGTTAGCTAAAAAATTAGCTTACTATATTATTATGATAGGATAACTACTTTTGTATAGTGGATTGCCTTAGGAATTAATTAATAAATTTAATTGTAAAAAATCCACCATGCAAACAGGGATTTCTATAAGACCAAGATAGCTTAATTGCTGTCTTGGTCTATTTTGTGTGATGAAATAGGGAGTTTTACATAACCAATTAAAGCGATTTAAAAGGTGATTTTAATTAAAAGTATAAAAAATTTCCCTTGACGCAACATAGAAAAGTATTATAGATGTTTTGTTAAATCAAATAAAGCGTTTAGAGAGGTGAAAAGTTTAAAAAATGGATATCATCCTAGCGTTATTACCAGCTCTCTTTTGGGGAAGTATTGTATTATTTAACGTCAAGCTCGGTGGTGGACCTTATAGTCAAGTACTTGGAACAACATTTGGTGCACTTATTTTCTCTATAGGTATTTACTTTTTTGTAAAGCCCGAGTTATCTCCTATAGTGTTTGGAGTCGGAATTGTATCAGGTCTTTTTTGGGCATTAGGTCAAGTAAACCAATTGAAAAGCATTGATTTAATCGGGGTTTCCAAAACAATGCCCATTTCAACAGGGATGCAATTGGTATCAACGACTTTATTTGGCGTAATCGTGTTTCATGAATGGTCGACAACAATGTCGGTTATATTAGGTGTTCTTGCACTTATTAGTATCATCATTGGTATTGTTCTCACATCACTTCCTAATCCAGAAGAGAAAAAAGAAGAACACGGAAGCAATTTGAAAAAAGGTATTTTAATTTTACTTGTTTCAACTTTTGGATATTTAGTATATGTGGTGGTAATACGCTTATTTAATGTAAGTGGATGGTCTGCTTTATTGCCACAAGCAATCGGGATGGTAATAGGTGGGGTTTTATTAACATTTAAGCATAAACCATTTAATAAATATGCGATTCGTAATATTATCCCTGGTTTAATCTGGGCTGCCGGTAATATGTTTTTATTTATATCACAGCCACGTGTAGGAGTTGCAACAAGTTTTTCTCTTTCACAAATGGGGATCGTCATTGCTACTTTAGGTGGAATTTTTATATTAGGTGAGAAAAAAACAAAACGGCAATTCATAGCAATTATTATCGGGATTGTTTTTATAGTTGCTGCTGGAATTATGTTAGGGATTGCGAAAAGATAAAAAGGAGGGCCTTGTATGTATCCAGATTTAGAAGGAAAAGTTGTTGTGATTACAGGCGCTGCAACGGGACTAGGAAAAGCAATGGGCATTCGCTTCGGAGCAGAAAAAGCGAAAGTAGTTATTAATTATCGTTCAAATGAAGCAGATGTTAATGCTGTAGTGGAAGAGGTTAAAAAAGCCGGTGGGGAGGCCATTGCTGTACAATGTGATGTTACAGTTGAAGCGGATGTCATCAATCTCGTTCAAACTGCTGTAAAAGAGTTTGGGACCCTCGATGTAATGATTAATAATGCAGGTATAGAAAATCCAGTAGCTTCTCATGAAATGCCGTTAAGCGATTGGAATAGAGTCATCAATACAAATTTAACAGGTGCGTTTTTAGGAAGTCGAGAAGCGATCAAATACTTCGTGGAGAACGATATTAAAGGTACTGTTATCAATATGTCCAGTGTTCATGAGAAAATTCCTTGGCCTTTATTCGTGCATTACGCCGCTAGTAAAGGGGGCATTAAGTTAATGACAGAAACATTAGCCTTAGAATATGCTCCAAAGGGAATTCGTGTCAATAACATTGGACCAGGAGCGATCAATACACCGATAAATGCTGAGAAATTTGCAGATCCAGCAAAACGTGCCGATGTAGAAAGCATGGTGCCGATGGGGTATATCGGAAAGCCAGAAGAAATCGCCGCAGTCGCAGTATGGCTTGCGTCATCACAGGCTAGCTATGTAACAGGAACTACTCTATTTGCGGATGGTGGTATGACTTTATATCCTGAATTCCAAGCTGGTCGTGGATAAAAAAGTATGTAAAGGTATCAAGAGTTTCTTGGTGCCTTTTTTTATTTCCAAAAAATATTACAAGAAAATAAAAGGGTAACTGAAGTGAATTATGAATAGATTGAAGCTTCTCTAATCAATTGAACATCTAAATATATACTACAACGCAACCTCCCGTTCAAGGAATTTTACGATAGGAGCAATATGGAGAAATCTAGCGAGAGAGACGATTGTTGTCACTCTTTTAAATAGGCTGTTTTCGTATCATAGCATTTAGAAGATGAGCATTGGAATATTATGCTAAACTGAAGAAAATGATTTAAGGGACTGATTCAATTAATGGATATTAGAAAACCTAACGATTTTGAACTTAAAAAGGTATTATCACTTTCTCCAAAAGCTGTTTTTGATGGCACTTTAGGTGAAGTAGAACCTACAAAAGAAAAAATTGAACAACTTGTTAAACCACTGTTGGAAAAGGGAAGCTATTATTTAATAGCAGTAGAAAACGATAAATTAATGGGCTGGATTCTTATAGGGACAAGCAAAGACCAATTTACTGATATGATGAATGGATTTATTTACGAACTATTTGTTATTGAAGAATATAGAGGGAATGGGATTTCCAAACTGTTAATGATAGCAGGTATTGACCATCTAAAACAAGATGGATACTCAGAGATCCGTCTAAGTGCATTTGCAGGGAATCAAGCAATTAAACTGTATGAAAAATTGGGATTTAACAATAGGACAGTTACTATGAGTTTGCGGTTATCGTAAACGGAGGCTTAAGTTGAAGAAGATAGCCAAAGGAGAAGCAACAATCTTTGAGAAAACAGCCTTTAAATAAAACAGACGCATCCCAGACAGTGACCGTTTACGGCAAGGCGAAATTGATTTGTCACATTGACTACTTGCAAATCCAAAACGCTTGTTCTATTCTAAAGGAGAATAACAAGTTAAGATTTTTAGTTTGAATGATTGAGGTTGGAGGAAGAACATGAAAATAAACTTATCAAAGAAGAATTTACAAACTTTGCCGAACATAGATGAAGCACTAAAAAATGAAATAAAGGAATTAAATCTTTTTGATAATGATTTAATAAAAATACCTGAAGAAATATTTGAGATGACTAGTATGGAGGTATTGAACATCTCTGTAAATAAAATTAGCGAAATGCCTTCAAAAATTATGAACTTAACAGAGCTTAGAATGTTAGATGCAGGGCATAATGACCTTGACTGTATTCCTCCTGAGATCGGTCACCTTTTGAAAATGGAAGATTATTTGTATTTTCATAACAATAAATTGCAATCAATTCCACATGAAATCGGTCATCTGACAAAAGTGAGATATTTAAATTTAAGTGATAACAGTTTAAAAAAATTGCCCGAGGAAATTGGGAATTTAACCAAACTAGTAGAGTTACGAGTAATGAATAATCAATTAACAGAGTTGCCAAAGAGAATAAGTAGTTTAACTAATCTAAGAGAATTACATTTGAAAAATAATCAAATTACATCTCTTCCAGAGAAATTTGGAGAATTAGCTTTATTACGAGTTTTAGATTTAGAAGAAAATCAATTAGAAGACATACCGCATTTTTTATATAAATGTCAAAAATTAAGACGATTGAATTTGAGACATAATCAATTAAAAACATTGCCAGAAGATATTGGTAGCTTACAAAATCTATTAGAACTAGATTTACGAAGTAATCAACTTTTAGAATTACCTAAATCTTTAATGGAAATTAATGGTTTAGAACGTCTAGATTTAAGATGGAATCATCAATTGAGAATCCCTAGTTGGATAGATGAATTAGAAGAAAGAGGATGTATAGTATATTTGTAGACCTTGAAAATAAGTTGTGGAAATAAATAGGTGTTTGTGATCTAAACCTTCCTTTTAGTACATAGCATTAAGGATCAAGTGTTTTTTACGGTTTGTTCAGAATGATGTTGTAATCTACACATGTAATCTTGCCAGACTAACTCGGGACCAGTCACTCATTAAAAAAATGAGTTCTGGTCTTTTTGTATTTATTATTTGAAAATGGATTTGTGGAACAGCTGTGTTCACGAATAATAAGGTATTTTAAAAAGATTGTATAAAACTGGAATATCGTACCATGTATTCTTGTTTGTCTGTTTAATAAAAGAAAGAATATTTCGATACTCGTATAGTCTGATAACTGATAGTTTTAAATGAGGGGGATGCTAGAATGACAATCGAGGTTTTTATTGTAACAGAGGAAGGTTAAGTTGTAGTAGGTTTCGTAGTCATAAGTGTTGAAACTTCTCCAAATAAAGAGGCTGGATAGTTCGACTATATTTGTCTCAAACGTTTTGACATTTCTGTCACTATCCTATAATTATGAGAAAACATGAAAAAGGACTTCCGTTGATACACGCAAGCCCTAGGCCAAACATTGCATTTATTTTAGCCCATTTTTAATTAACACTATACTACGTAATTTAATATCCCAATTTGTTTTCCAAAAACAAGTTATAAGTAGTTAACAACAGATTATATCCTGAGCATTTAGGATAATACTACACACCGGTCCATACTAAAGTTCTTAATAAATAAAACAAGCCAAGACCGGCAATAATCAATAGAACGAATAAAACAATAGCAAAGGCAAAATTTGTACCTGGTGTATTTACTCCATTAGATGGATAACTCAAAACAATCCCCTCCTTATAAAAATTTATAGTAGGATTATTTGAAGAAAGGAACAGTCCTATATTTTATAAAAAGCTGTAACAATACGTCATAGCCTTTATTAATACATTTCCTTTTTATTGATAAAATACAGCTATGGGCACTGGGTAGAAGGGAATTATGTCGATTTTCTACTGTTATTTTAAAGTGTAGTTCATATTTACCGGCATCCATTTCTACATAGTTTTCCTTTACGAACATTTGAAATTAATTACTAAACGTTGGAATGCGATATTTCCTACTTCGACTAGGCCCATAGAAGCAAGCACCACAATTAATGACTGATTGCCACAATTTTAAGACGTGCCTTCAGGGGCGCACTAGTATCATTGATAAAATAGGGAATAAGGTGCTATTCGAACAATGGTTGTGGCAAATTTATATTACAACCACAAACACATGAAACTTCTTTTTTATCTTTATAGTATGTTGTACTAAGTAAAGAACTCAGGGCCAATTACCTTATGTAAGGAAGGTTTTTAATCATGAATTATTGATAAAATTAATTCAACACGACAAGTTAGGGTTGAAATTGCTAAGTTTATTGGCATGAGAGATCATTTCATTATCTATCAATAAAGAGCTATTTTTAGAATTTTTCTATCTTTCTTTGTATGGGTCTTCATGCATTGATTGGAATGAACCTTGTTGGATAGATTGCCATTTATAAAGGTTATTGTTCTACCGAATTTGTTGAAGATTTAGAAAAAATCAGTAATGCAACTCTTACTCTTTTAATATAGAATCTAACTTATACCTTATTTGGAAATGGAGTGAAGAAGATGTTTCCTATTTTAGATACTGAACGATTAGTGTTAAGAGAACTTACTGAACATGACGCCCAAGAAGTTTTAAATTGTTTTTCAAATCCTGATGTATTACGCCACTATGGGCAAAATCCTTTAACAAATTTAGAGCAGGTTAAACAAATAATTAAAAATTTTTCAAAGAATTATGATGAAAAACGTGGAATTAAATGGGGTATTGCCTTAAAAGGCCAAGAAGGTATTATTGGTACTATCGGTTTTCAAGAGTGGTCTACTGAGCATAAAAGAGCTGAAATCAGCTATGCACTGTTTCCTGAGAGCTGGGGTAAAGGATATGCAAAGGAAGCTGTTGATAGAGTCGTATCATTTGGCTTTAAAGAGATGGAATTAATGCGTATTGGAGCTATTGTTTTCACTGAAAATGAAGCTTCAAATAAACTATTAACCAGATTAGGCTTTGAAAAAGAAGGGATACTAAAAAATTATATGCACCAAAACGGTGTTCCGTATGACACTAATATTTTTTCTTTAACAAAGGTTAAAACATCATAAATGCCCAGGACCAAGATTAATTACTGTCTTGGTCTTTATCATTGAAACGATATTTTCCTTTTTCAGCAAATGTTTTTTGTAGCGTCAGCTACATTGTTCAGCCAATAGGTAAGGGTTTATATTTTCAAACTAAGTGACTTGTTTTGTCGAATATTTAGAGATAACAAGGATTCATTCAAATCATTTCACGACCGTGAGAAGCATTCACACATATAATATTTTTGAAAAGAGGGGAATGGGTGAAAATATGAAGCATATTAAAAAGTATGGATTTGGATTGTTTACATTTGTCCTAATCGCGATTGGATTTTTAATAGTAATAAACGGTGTTGAAAATGGTGTAGATTCAGCAAATGAGTACTTAAGTACATCAATGGGTGGAAGCATGGATACAGAAAGTTTCCTAGTAATAAAGAAAGGGTATATTTTATCGAATTTCATATTTGGCGGAATTCTGCTATTGGTTGGACTTTCATTTTTTTCTATGTATCTATATAAATTTTTGAAGGAGATGGATGTAGGGGACGAATGAAAAGGATTTGATTCTAAAATAATATTTGTTGATAAAGTCGTCAAGCTAGACGTATATGAAAGATAAAAGGGTCACTGGAGGAAAGTGACCCTTAGTCATTCTTATAGAAGGTGTAGGGATAAATTAGTATTACTCTAGGAAAAATATGAGCAATAGAGACATTGGAGGTCAGTAACACAACGAAACCTATGACAAAACGATAAAAAAGGATTTCAATAGGGGTAAAATCATTCAATAATATTTTAGTAGAGATGAAAGTTGTTCCCCAGATCAAAATGGTAATAAGTGCTGCTGTATGACCAACAGTATTTTTTTTCTCCATATACTAGCCTTTCTAATAGTCGACTATTAATTAAGTTTAGTAAAAATATTTTGGTATTGTTTAGGGGTCAAACCGATAAATTCCATAAAAAAATGGCTAAAGTGACTTTGATCGCCGAAGCCACTATACAGGGCGCATCTAATGGCGTCACTCCCTGTTCCAAAAGCTTCTTTGCTTCATTGATACGTATTGTTTGTAGATAACGATACGGCGTAATGCCGCGAACACGGGTAAATGCTCGTACTAAAGAATATTTATTCAAATTTGCCATTCTCGCTAAATCATCTAAAGTAATGTGCTCTTGATAATGTGCTTCTATATACTGACAAAGGTTTTTAATCATTTCTGTTTTTGCGCCAGAATCAGCTTCAGTAGGAGGCTCTGTATATTCGTCAATTAACTGCTTGATAAACATATAAAATGTTTCTTGCTTTTCATCTTTTGGTAATTCGTTCATGATCATTCGATGAAGATTATGTAATATGCTTGTATGTTCACTTGAATAAACAACTGGAGTTTTAAACTGGGGCAGATAGTCTTTTCCAGTAATCTTTTTGGTTACTTTTCGCATGATTTCAGGCTTAATATTTAAACAACGATAATCTAATGTTTTGTTGTCAATCTGTTCACAAGCATGATTATCCAGAGGATTAAAACATATTAAATCACCAGTATTGATGATATATTCTTTGTTCTTGCAAGTTAATCGTCTTTGTCTCTCTATGAACCCAATCACATAGTATTCATGGAAGTGGTTTGGGAATTTTTTTCATGATTCCACAGAAACGATAGGCTTCAATCTGTAAATCATAATCAAAATGAACGGTTCTTTTTTCTAACATCTCATGGCCACCTTTTTATCGGTAATATAGAAGTAAGTGTAGCACAAATCTTTTAGTTTTTATTGTACGATATTGACTACCTAAAATTTGGCTCTTGCATTAAACCACCTGTTAAACAATCATCGACATAATAATATTGCAATGTAAAATTTGGATTTATAATAAATAATTAGATTTAAAAGTAAACGTAACCATGTTAGGATAATATATCGTAGGAGGTGTAGTTTGGCCTAAGGGGCTTGTGTTGTGTTAATAACAGAAAAACACAAACTACCTTTTGACAATTATTTTGAATGAAAAAGAGAAAAATTGTTCTCATCATTAGCTTGTTTATTCTATTTCTAACAGGCTCACGATTTTTATGGCTGAATTTATTTGATAATTCAGATCAACCATTTGTTGTAAAAGGGCAAATGGATTTAAGAAATTGGAATTTTAATAACGGTCATGCTATTACACTTGATGGAGAGTGGGAGTTTTATCCTTATAATTGGTTGATTAGTGAAGAACAACATTTAGAATCCACAAAGAAGCATGCTACATACATACAAGTTCCAGGGGGCTGGGGTACTTCTTTACAAGAGGAAGAGATAACGCCTTATGGCTACGGTTCTTATCGCTTAAAATTACTCGTCAATCCGGAAGACAAGATAACCTACAGTATTCGAGTTCCGAGTGTTCGAAGTGCCTCAGAAATATATGTAAATGGTAGACAATTAGCTAAATCAGGTGAGATAGGGGAAAATGCAGAAAAAACAGTTGCCAAGAACGTTCCGTATACTGTCTCCTTTGAAGCAAACGGTCACAATGAGATCGAAATCATTGTTCAGGCTGCTAACTTTAAGGATCCTCGTAATGGTGGAATTGTTCGCTCCATTAAATTAGGAAAAGAGGATATATTAGCTAGAGAAACTCAATTGTCGATGGCTATGCAACAACTAGTTGCAGTGGTTTTTTTAATACACGCGATCTATTCCATCATTTTATTTTTTGTAGGAAATATGGAAGAAAGAAGATTACTTTACTTTTCTTTGTTATCGATAAGCACTATGAATTATTACCTATTAGGAAGCGATGACAAATTATTATCTTATTGGTTTCCGATTAATTACGACTGGGGCTTTAAATTAGTTCATGTTGCTATGGTAGGAATAGGCTTTTCACTTCTTCAATGCATAAAACAATGGTTGCCTCAACATGTGAGAAAATATATACGTTGGTTTAGTATTTTCTGTGGTATAGCTACATTTATGGCATTCGTGTTACCTACTCGCTATATAGTAAGTAATCAAGATTTTTATATTGTTCTATTAGGAATTCCATTGTTTATAACGACCCTAACAGTCATGCGAAAATCTATTAAAGAGATTAGAAGTAATATTTTTTTACTTCTTGCCATTTTAGCATTTACTAATAATCTTATTTGGTATGGCCTTCTTCTCATTTTGGGAATAAAAGTGATCATGTATCCAATTGATCTTTTTATAACGATGACTTGTTTGGCTATTTTATGGTTTAAAGGATATTCTAAAGTTTATTCGGATACGAAAGAACTTGCTATTAAGCTTCAAAAGACAGATAAGTTAAAGGATGAATTCCTTGCCAATACGTCTCATGAATTACGAAATCCACTTCATGGGATACTTAACATTTCTAAAGCTGTTTTGGAAAGAGAAGAACGAGTACTTAGTGACAAAAGTGTCAAAGATTTAGAAACAGTGCTATCTGTAGGAAGTCGTATGTCACTTATGTTAAATGATTTACTAGATGTAATGAGTTTAAAAGAAAATAACCCTAAACTAAAGTTTAGAACTGTGTCGATTCACGCAATCGTATCGGGTGTATTAGATATGCTCTATGTTATGAGTGACGGAAAGCAGATTCAATTAATGAATAAAATCCCTGAAGATCTTCCGAAAGTAATGGCTGATGAAAATAGAGTGATTCAAATTGTTTTCAATTTACTTCATAATGCGGTGAAATACACGAACGAAGGTGAAGTGAAGATTTCTGGTCATGTGAAAAATGGTATGGCGGAAATTGTGATTTCGGATACTGGAATTGGTATTGATGAGGAAACGATTCGACGTATATTTGAACCCTATGAGCAGGGGACCCTTAGTAAAGTAATGATTGAAGGCGGATTTGGGCTAGGACTTAGTATTAGTAAACGTTTAGTTGAACTACATGGGGGAACATTACAGGCAAATTCAGTTGTAGGGAAAGGGTCAGAATTTACTTTTACCTTACCAATATCTAACTTAACTGATGAACAAGATGCAACAGAAAATGGGGGTCTGCTTTCAAGTGCAAAGGAAGAATCAACGGTAGCGACTTCAACAAATCCATTGAATGATAGAACTGAAAATCATTCAATCATGGAAGCAAATCGACCTAGAGTATTGGTCGTCGATGATGATCCAGTTAACTTAAGAGTCATCGAAACAATACTCTCCATAGAAAAATACGACTTAGTAACGGTTACAAGTGGTAGTAAAGCACTCGAAATGTTAATGTCTCAAGAGTGGGATTTGGTCATATCAGACGTAATGATGCCAAATATGTCTGGGTACGAATTAGTACGTACAATTCGTCAGCAATTTTCAATAACCGAACTACCTATTTTACTCCTTACGGCAAGAAGTCAATCTCAAGATATTAAAAATGGATTTTTATCGGGTGCTAATGATTATGTCACAAAGCCTGTGGACGCTTTAGAGTTAAGATCCAGAGTGAAGGCACTAACCGACGTTAAACAATCTGCACAAGAAAGGCTTCGTATGGAGGCAGCGTGGCTTCAGGCACAAATACAGCCTCATTTTTTATTTAATACATTAAATGCCATTATCACGTTAAGTGAAATTGATATCGACCGTACTAGTAAGCTACTTGAAGCACTAAGTGATTTTTTAAGGGAATCCTTTAAGTTCCAAAATATTGATGAGCTTGTGCCACTTGAGGACGAGTTAAACCTTGTTCAATCCTATCTATATATTCATAAGGAACGTTTCGGGGAACGGATAAACGTAACGTGGGATTTGGAAGTATCTACTGACGTCATGATACCATCACTGACCATCCAACCATTAATTGAAAATGCATTGAAACATGGTATTTTGCCTCGAGAAACGGGCGGGAATATTCATATTTGCATTGTAGATTACGACACGTACATTGAAATCTCTGTGTCAGATGATGGTATTGGAATGGATGAAGCTACGATGGAACGTTTACTTGAAAGAAAATCGGAAACTTCAACTGGCATTGGATTGCTTAATACAGATCTTCGCTTAAAACAACATTACAGTGAGGGACTTCAAATAAAAAGCAGCCTAAATCAAGGTACAACCATATCGTTTATAGTTCTTAAAAAGAAAGAAAGATCAAAGCAATATAAGCGTGAATTGATGGTAAAATAAGAACTTTCAATAGGAGCCGCACTCTCATTTGATATGGGGGTGCGGTTTATAAAAATATTGTTCATTTAAAATAAAGTTCGATTATAATCCTGTTTCTGCAGGATTTTTTCTTTAACTATAGAAACAGTTTAGTAAGGAGATGAAATGATAATAAAAGCAGATTAGATGCAGAGGAGTATTAAGTATGGAGATGATTACATTCGGTCAAAAACAAGATGGCAAAGAATACATATGTAGACCTGCTGTTTATGGTTTAATGTTCAATAGTCAGAAAGATAAAATAGCAATTATTCAAACAAATGATTGCAATTATTTTCTTCCTGGTGGTGGAATAGAAAATAATGAAACACACGAAGAGTGTTTGAAAAGAGAAGCCCTTGAAGAAATGGGGATGGATATTGAAATAGGTCATTTTATAGGGTGTGCCCGGAGATATTTTTATTCTACCAATGAATATAAATATTACCTTAGCGAAGGTTATTTTTATTTATGCGTTGCGGGTAGACAAATAAGTAGACCTACTGAAGTAGACCACTTCCTTAAATGGATTGAACCAAATCAAGCAATTGATAGCTTATTCCACGAACATCAAAGCTGGGCAGTTAATGAAGCCTTATTAAAGTTATAAAATTATTTTTTATAAACATCACCCAAAAAAATTTAACAACTTTCAGATATATTTTTGTTGGTTTTTTTAAAATAATAATCAAATCTGTAGATTCAGGAATCGGTGGTAAAATGTTGTCCAATATCCGTTTTCCGTCTAAAGAGCATAAGGTATGCATAGGTTTGTTTAAAATCCACATGATAGGATGAATCGTTTTGGTCAGATGCTTGAAACCATTAGTAAGTTTCCATCGTGATGTATCTTTTATAAGTGATATTAAGTACATAATAAAGAACAGATAACCTTAATTAGTTATCTGTCTTCAGCAATCAATTTGTAAATGGATCTTCCGCTTCATATAGAAAACTTTTCTCAAGATTTTCTTTTGTTTCAGCATTTACGGTTTTCTCTTTTGCTTCTGCTTGTTCACTAGCTGGAGCTTCGTCATGAGAAGAACAGGCAGTTAGAAAGAATGCGCTCATTGCCCCGACATACAAGAATTTTTTCATTGCTACAACCTCCGTTATTGTTTGTTACGTTTTAGATTGCGCAATTCCACTTAGAATATAACGGAAATGGCGATGATAAAAATTTTCTTTGTCACAAAAAATGAAAAATAAACGTTTAACAATAAAAGGGGAAATAGGCGTGAAAAGAATTTTTGGATTCATCACAATTTGCGGATTGGTATTAGTAGGTTGCTCACATAACGAATCAAACGACATCATTCAACAGGATCATAGTTCGAAACTTATAGGAGAAGTTTTAGCCAAGGAAAATGAGTGGAAAGAAAGCGAGTATTTCACATCTAAAAATTTAAGTTTGATTGGTGAACCGCAATTAGTAGGATTTACGAAAAGTAAAGAAGAAAAAATAATTGCTAGTAAACCAGGAAAATACGGCTGGCACTTTTGGGGAGAGTTCATTAAAACAGGAGACAAACTTAGCGTAAAGGGTACTCATCAATTAACGCATAAAGAAATTGAATTGGTTACAGATGCTAAGTTACTTGGACCGAACAGTGGGGCAGATAACCATGCTCCGACCAATATGACTTTCCCAAAAAGCGGCATGTGGAAGCTGGATGCCTATATTGATGGCAAGTTATTCGGTAGTGTTTATGTAAAAGTGGGAAATCAAATCTTCAACAATTTAAAAATACCAGGCAATCTAGAGAGGCCTGGTATTCTTCTTATTTACTAATGACAATAGACAATTTATAGTTCGTATGCTTATTTAAATCAACTAAAAATTGATCTAATACTTCGTTTGATGGAAACCTGCATTCAAGAAGATAGCAACTATCGCCACTGATTTTAAAGTTATTAAGAACAAATTGCTCCTGCGTTTTTAAAAATGACAGATAAGGTTCATGGTACAGACTTTTTGTATAAATATTAATAAATGCATGGACATTGCTACCTAATTTATTATGATTCACATTAATTGTATAGCGTTCAATAACCCCATTATCTTCAAGTCTTGCCACTCTCGATGACGCTGCTTGCCCAGTCAAATGAACCTTCTCACCCAATTCTTTCATCGTAATACGGCTGTTTTTAGAAAGCTCATCTATAATACGCAGATCTGTACTATCTAACATGTAGCAACTCCTTTCATTATTCAAGTCAAATCGGTAAAAGACTTGATTTTATCTATGTAATGACTATTCGGACATAGTATAAACTAAATTTAATTTAACTTCTACTGAAAGAAGTTAAAGCCTCCGGCGGATGTCACGGAATCGGAAAGGAGTTCTTTGTGCTTGCACAAAGCCGATTCCGGACGCAATTATGCCGAGGCATAATTGATAGAAAAGGAGTTATAAATATGAAAATCCAACAAATTCGAAATGCCACTTTAATAATCGAATATGCAGGGAAAAGATTTTTAGTTGACCCAGTTTTAGCGAATAAAGGTGCATATCCTCCTGTTCAAAATTCTGTGAGACAGGATCAAAATAACCCATTAGTTGAATTACCTACATCCATTGACAATCTCATTAACGTCGATGCTGTAATCGTAACTCATTTACATTTAGATCATTTCGATAAAGTCGCTAAAGAAGTCATACCGAAAGATCTTAAAATGTTTGTTCAAAATGAAGAAGATGCTAATGAGGTTAGAAATGCTGGTTTTTTCAATGTGGAAATTTTACAAGAAGATACCATGTTTGAAGGTATTCAATTAATCAAAACAAAAGGTGAACATGGCAGAGGAGAAGTTTTAAAATTTATTGGTCAAGTGTGTGGCGTTGTCTTTAACCATCCGAACGAGAAAAAATTATACATCGCTGGAGATACTGTATGGTATGACGGAGTTCAAGAAGTGCTCGAAAAAAATCATCCGGAAATTATTGTTGTTAATGGAGGAGACAATCAATTTTTAGAGGGTGGCTCTCTCATAATGGGGAAAGATGATATTTACGAAGTATACAAAGCTGCTCCAAACGCAAAAATTATCGTGAGTCATATGGAAGCGGTCAATCATTGGACATTATCAAGAAAGGACTTAAGAAGCTTTATCAACGAAAGAGGAATCACTGCTCATGTGTTCGTGCCAGAAGATGGTGAAGGATACGCATTTTAATAAACTGAGAATGTGATTTGCGTGTAAAAACAGATAACTATTATTAGTTATCTGTTTTACTTGTTTGTTTAGTTATTAATTTCTAAGCGCATAGTACGGCTCGCTTCTTTAAATCCATGTCTTTCATACAAGGCAAAAGCGCCAATATTTTCTGCTAATACACTTAGCTCTAAGTGATCTAATTTACGTTCTTCAGCCCATTTTTTTGCCTCTTGTAGCAATGCTGAACCAATGCCTTTACTTTGATATTGTCCTCCAACAATTATATCCATAATATATGCATAATTATGCTGGACGATACAAGAATAAGGAGGAGTAGATAATTCTTGAATTAGCAAAAAGCCGGCGATACTGTTATTTATTTCAGCCACTAAAATATCTGATTTATCTTCTGAAATTGTGTTTGTAAGAAACTCCACATCCTGTTTTGCTGGAGGTACTTTGGTTGTAGTTTTGACATCTCTACAAACAGTTCTTCATATAATACTTCTATTTGTGGGATCTCATTTATTGTTGCAATTTTTATATTCATGCTCTACCTCCAATCGAATTTCATTCCATTTTATTTTACCATATTCTGTGATTTTTAGGTAAATGGAATAAAAAACTCATATAGCTAACACAGTATAAACCGCATAGAATTTCCGATACTAAGGCTGTTTTTAAAAATAGTCAGTATGAGAAAGGAGGCGTTCTTCAGTGAGATTTTTAGCATGGGGAATTATAGGCGCGGCAGCTATTTTTGGTGTAGTGAAACGTTATGGAATGTCAAACGATGCACAACAAATGACACCGTCTTCTCAGCAAGGCACGACACCAGTACAATTAGTTGCAAACAGTAATCCACTTACTGCAAATACACCAAAACAGTAAATAGAATAAGCAACATCAAGCTTATAGACTTTCGCTTTGCTAATGGTCTATAAGCTTGTACTTAAAAACTGGATTTTAATTTTTCTTTACAGAACTATCCATAAAAATGTATAGTGGTGATAAATACATATTGAAATGAGGGTTTGATTATTTATGATGAAACTTATTAATTGCTAATGGAAATTCAACAGAATTTTAAAGTGTAATAAGGCAAATTAAGGTTTATACCTTAGTTCTTTTTAGTTCGCCCATTTGCACAATAGCGATTAGAAGTCATCATATCTATTCAAATCATATATTCAATATCTGCTATAAGCCTCAAGTAGGATTCAAAGGCAAAATCTGAATGTATAATTTATGCGGGAGCCAAAGCGCCAGCGGTATTATTTCTGTGGAAAGCAAAGCGACAGCTACAATTACGTTGAGGGGCAACGATTTATATTGAATTTAAATTTGACTATGAGAAGGATTTCTTCTTATAGTCTTTTTTTGTTTTGTAAGGAGGTGAGGAAAATGGTAATCGTTTTTTTATTTGAATATATTAAACGCAAAGGGGCACGTATTTATGATAAATTATCAATTAATATTTGATTATAAGGACAATCAAAACTATAGAGAAAGTTTTAATGAATTAGCAAAGTTAGTTTTTGATTTAGATTTTAGCCAATGGTATGAAAAAGGATGTTGGAACGATCAATATATTTGTTATTCATATATCGATGGAGAAAGAGTAATTGCAAATGCATCCATAAGTAAAATGACTGTTACTGTAAACGGTAAGGATTATAAAGCCATACAAGTTGGTACAGTAATGACGCATCCAGATTATCGTCATAAAGGTTTAGCAAGAAAATTAATGAACGATATCATTGATAAATATGAGGAGCAATTTGAATTTATCTATTTATTTGCGAATGAAACAGTTCTTGATTTTTATCCGAAATTTGGGTTTTCGCGAGTACAAGAAAGTAGATATTTTATAAATGCTGATAAATTAAAGAAAAAATCAAACACAATGATTCGAAAATTAGATGTTGAGAATAACAACGATTTATCTTTATTGAAATTGTATGCGAAGGAAAGAATTCCATCTTCGTCGATTTTAGGTGTGAAAAATAATGAAAGTTTACTTATGTTTTATTTTCTAATTGCATTTCCTCATTCAATTTATTTTATCGAAGAAGAAGACGTTATTGTATTATTCGAAAAAGAGGGTGAGGAATTACATCTATTTGATGTAATTAGTCGCAGTAACATTGATGTAAAAGAGGTTTTAGGCTACATCACAACATCGGATATAAAAAGAATCATTTTTCATTTTATCCCTGATTGCCAGGATCTAGAGTCTGAAGTAATTGAAGCCGAGGACGATGTATTGTTTATTCGGCCGATGATAAAATTCGGGACAGAACGACCTTTATTTCCATTGACATCACATTCCTAAGGCCCGGTTTAAGTAGAATTACTTTTGAGTTTGCCAAAAAGCAGGGTATGTTGTTTGCAGAAATACCCATTTCCAATATGATTGTCTAAAGAAAATTTTTTTATTATAAGGATATGAGAAAAGGGTGATTCTACTTGATACAAATAAAAAGGATTTATAAAGAAAATTTCCCGCAAGGCAAAAAAATTATTTATCAATACAGCTCCGATAATTATTATGATGTTTCCTTTAAAGAAAAAGAAAATGGCTGGGCAATTGATTTTACGTTAAAACATCTCGACACGCCATTTCACAAGTATTTGGAAGGTGAAATTTTTGAGGATCATATAGAGGATATTGAATGCTATATTGTTGATTTTGATGGAGAAGAAGCAGGAATTGTTAGCTTTAGTCATGAGAAGTGGCACAATGTGTTAAGAATTAATGATATTCATATTGATCAAGCCTATCAACAGCAAGGCATAGGCAGTAAACTCATGGCTTTGGTCAAAAAACGAGCAGCAGAAATGGCGGTGCGGGCAATCGTTTTAGAAACACAAACTTCTAATTATCCTGCTATACAATTTTACAGAAAGCATGGATTTCATCTTATTGGATGTGATTTAGTAAGTTACTCAAATAAAGATATTGAAAAAAGGGAAGTAAGGATTGAAATGGGATTTGTATTTGAATCATAATTATCGAAAGAAAGGAGTGCAAAGTATTGCAGATAGCATTGTTTACGATAAGGTAAAATATCAGTTTTTAAGGAGATTTACCTAATGGTTTTAGTATTGCTGAAAATCATTGTATCACTATAAATTAGAGTGGGGGCTGGGCGACTCTTTGGGATTAGTTTCACAGATGAGACCTTGGAGCGTCAGCGAAGCGGGTAGGAGAACGAAGGCTAAAAGCATCATGTCCTGTGATAACGCCTTCGTGACCAACCTCGGTGCCGCTGCCGCTTCGCTTTCGCGCAAAAAATATCTGTTGGCCCAACGCCCCAAGGAAAGCGCCCAGCCGAAACGGACATCAACCCCTCGTTTTGCTGAAGAAGACAGACATTAATAAATTTGACACCTTAATTTCATTGATGAAAAGACAAAATGTAAACTTGGTTTTTAGCAATTAAAGAAACTTTTTTATATCAAGTATTGTTTGTAAGTGCATTCCTTCATGGAAAATTGTTCGAATTAGTACTTGCTCAATCGTATTCATGCTCATATCAATAGGAGGAAATTCCACCTCTAAACGATCACCATACTTTTCTTTTAATTGTGAAGGCTGAACTTTTAATAACTTCTTTAATGCTTCAAACGACGGAGTTTCATCATTAAAATTAGATGGAAATGTACCATAGCCGAACCAAGACTGAAATGCCACAAGCTCCTTATCTTCTTTTTCATTTGTCAAAGCCTCAATCCACAAAAATTGGTCTAAATAAATATGACCCATATTCCAGCGAATATTATTATGAAATCCAGTGGGTGTAATGTCAGCAAGATCTTCGTTAACGGTTTCTACTACATGCAATACTTCACTTCGATAGCTCTCCAACTGTTGAAATAGAATTTTATGACGTTGCTTCATATTAAAACTCCTTTTTCTTTTTTTAAGTTTATTATTAGATAAAATTGATCAAATTCCTTTTTAAATAAAGGCTCTTTTCGTAAAGTTTGTGGCTTTTATAAAATAAAATATTAGTAAAGGAAAATAATTGCTAGTTGTAGAATAATTATCTAATCGTTATTCAACTAAAGGACAGATTAGTTCATAGAACGGAGGGTTAAACGTTGATGAATCAAAATGTTCAGGAAGTAATAAATGAGCGGAATTCATCCACTACTAGACGATGAATACAACCGATGAAGACAAATTATTGAACTAGGACAGCCGAGAAAGAGGATATAAAACACTTTGTAGAATTAGTCAGAGAAAGTTAAATACTGGTAGGAGGTGTTTCACAATGCAGGCTCTATTTCAATACAATTGGCAGGTTCGGGATGAATGGTTCAATTGGTGTAAGCAGCTATCTTCTGATGAATTATCACAGCACCGTATAGGTGGAGTAGGTTGCATTCTTCGAACTCTATTGCACGTTGTAGATGTTGAGCAAGCTTGGATTAATGGTTTGCAGGGGAAACCTGAGTTTCATTACAGTTACGAGGACTATACATCACTTGATGCAGTTAAAGAACTATCAGATACTTGTCGCCCAAACATAGAGAAATTTGTTATGGACTGGTCGGGAGAACTTGAAGTTCATAAATTTTTTAATTTCACATACGGTGAAGTTATAAGACATGTCATCGTTCATGAGATACATCACATAGGTCAGTTATCAATATGGGCGAGAGAAATTGGACGGGAACCAATTACGGCAAATCTCATTCGAAGAGGGCTGTTAGATTAGAGAATTCCTAGAGGGCGAATGTACAAAAAGACATCGTCCCTCTTTGTTTTTTGTACACGTTAGCTACAAATATGTTTTACAAACATCACGTTGGTATTAAGCAACAATCTTTACTAAAACAGCATTAATAAAAGATAAAATTTGAAATAGAAAAGGGAGAGCACGTTTAATCGTGTTCTCCCTAAGAAACTATATTTATTATCTACTTTGAGTTTGAAGTGCTAATTTAACGCCTAGCCCTATATAAACGAAACCAACAGCCTTTTCAAGCCAACGCGAACCATTGTTTGTTGTTTTCGTAAAGATTTTTTCACCAATAAAGCTTGTAATAATAGCTAACAAAATAGTATACAAAGCGCTCATCACAACAAAAGTAATGCCTAAAATTAATAATTGTACAGTGATGGATTGGCCATTATGTTGAACAAACTGTGGTAAAAACGCTAAGAAAAATAATGCCGTTTTTGGATTTAAAATTTCCGCTAAAAAACCTTGTCGGAACGAAGTACTTGCCGGACTTTGTTCAACAGTTGGTTTTTCAATCTTTTGTGGTTTTGTTATTAGCATTTGAATACCTAAATAAACAAGATATGCAACACCAATATATTTCACTACTTCAAACGCAGTAGCAGATTTCATTAAAATTGCGGATAACCCTAAGACAGCTGCTAATGTATGGACTAAATCACCTAGTCCAATGCCTAATGCAGTGAAAATACCGTTCTTTTTACCACCTTTCAGCGTTTGCGTAATGGTAATGATCACCGCAGGACCAGGAATTAAAAATAAGAGAAGAACTATTGCAATAAAAGATAACATGTTTATCCATCCTATTCTAATAAACTAAACATCCAGTTAAGAGAATAATAAAATTGACTTAATGAATGCAAAAAATATTATATGCTATCTTCTATATATATGTCGATAATGAAATACTGAAAAGAAAGAATATAACTATTTACAAAAATCTGAAAATGGTTTAGTTATATTTGTATAATTTTGTGTATTATTGAATTATAGTGGAATGGATATGATCAAGATGTTAGATCCACTCTAATTATTTTTTTGTGTTTATAGTGATAGGATACGTTCCACTATCATTTTAAGGGCTAAATTTTATCTTTGTATGTCAATAATACCTTCACCATATAACACCAACCTTCGTACAGTAGTGAAAGAATCTATTACATACATACATAGTTAAAAACATAAAGTATATTGACAGACATCAATAATTGATTTAAATTTAAAGAAATAATTTTTCGTCCTTTTTGATTTAAATTTGCTCGAAAAAGAATGTTTTATATTAAAAAAATAATTATTGCGGTTATATTGAAGTGATCAGGTATCCCCTAATCATGGTCTCAATAAAATCAAGCAAAGTTAAAAAAAGTAATGTCCAAATTACTTTTTTCTCTTCTGCTTGATTTTTTTTCTTTAAAATTATTCCAATATTCAGAAAAAGAGGATGGTGTGAGATATGGAAAAAATAATTGATTCTGTTTTTCATCGAGATTTTAATACTAATTATCCCATAATTACACATGGTGAGGGCTCTCATGTATTTACCGAAGATGGTGAGGCGTACATTGATGGAAGCTCTGGTGCAGTAGCCGCTAATTTGGGGCACAGCAACGAAAATATTGCCAAAGCTATGTATGAACAAGCTATGAAAATTGGTTTTGTACATACAATGAGGTTTGAGACAAACCTTCTCCACTTAACTTCACAAAAAATTATAGAATTAGCGCCTAAAAATATGGAATCAGTATTTTTTTGTTCAGGTGGATCTGAGGCAAATGAATCTGCCATAAAACTTTGTAGACAAATGAATCGTGATAGAGGAAAAGCAACCAAATTTATTAGTATCGGTAGATGGCAATCTTATCATGGTAATACGATAGGCTCACTCTCTGTTGGTGGAGATGTTCAACGACGTTATCCATATACTCCTCTCCTTAATAAGACCGAACATATTGATGCACCATATTATCCACCTCACTTTTCTGAAGGAGATAAGATACAAGAAGATGAAAGATGTTTAAATCAGTTACGACGAGTTATAAACGAGGTAGGAGCAGAAAGTGTATCAGCTATTATTGTAGAACCTATTGTAGGAAGTCAACAAGGTGCAATGGTGCCTACAAGTATCTACTTAAAAGGAATACGTAATATATGTAGTGAATTTGATATTTATATGATTGTAGATGAAGTAATGACTGGCTTCTACCGTACAGGTGAGAGTTTCGCCATTCTACACGAAAAAGATGTAGTACCAGACATTATTACTTTCGGTAAAGGAGTTACTGCGGGTTATGCACCATTAGCAGGAATGATTGTTCATGAAAATTTAATGAAACAATTAAAAAAATATAGCAACGGTAAGTTTTTGCATGGCTTTACATACAGTGGCCACCCTGTGTGCTTAGCTGCTGGATATAGTGCTATTGCAGAGTATGAAAATCAAAACATTAAAGAGAATGTAAAGAATCAAAGTTTGTTTATTTATAAGCGATTAAATGAAATTAAAAAAAATAGTAAGACAATCGGAAGTATAAGAGGTAAGGGATTATTAATAGGTGTTGAATTTTTCGAAAATAAAGAAGAAGTTAAATATTTTGATAAAGAAATGCTGTTTGCAGCAAAATTTAATTCACTTGCAATGAAGAAAGGTGCTGTATTTTACCCGGGTAGTGGTGGTCTAGATGGTACTAAAGGAGAGCATATTTTAATAGCGCCTCCTCTAAATATTACAACAGCTGATGTCGAAAAGCTTATGAACATATTTGAAGAGACATTATATGAAATGGAAAGAACCATTTAAATCGGGGGAGGCTTAATGATGAAAAAATATTTATGTATGTTGATGTTAATTTTTGTTGCTGTTTTATCAGCATGTGGCTCTAGTGATAATTCTAAAGCTAATGATTCTTTCGAAAAAATTAACAAAGAGGGTGTCATAAAAGTCGGTATTGAAGGAGCCTATCCACCATTCAACTTCTACAATTCAAAAAATGAATTAGAAGGATTTGATGTAGACATTACTAATGAAATTGCTAAGCGTATGGGGGTAAAAGTCGAATTCGTTGCTACACCATGGGATTCAATCATTGGAGGACTACTTTCTAAAAAATATGAAATTATTATTTCAAGTATGGCGATTACAGAGGATCGAAAAAAGAAAGTCGATTTCACAGAACCTTATTATTATACAGGTGCACAACTATTCACGAAGTCTAATTCAGCTATTAAAAATCTAGAAACTGATGTAAAAGGGAAGAAAATTGGTGTTGTGACAGGAACTACTTTTACAGATGAAGTCATTAGACTAGGTGGAGAACCTGTATTGTACAAGTCTGATTTACTGTCTTTCCAAGATCTAGTTAACGGTCGTATTGATGGTTCAATTACTGATAAAGCAGTAGGTGGCAATATCATTCTTGAAAACGGTTACGATGTTACTCCTGTAGGTAACGTACTATACGATGAAACAGCGGGCATTACAGTCAACAAAAACCAAAAAGACTTAGTCAATGAAATTGATAAACATATTAAAGACATGGTGAAAGACGGTACCTATGATGAAATTAGTAAAAAATGGTTTGGTAGAAGTATTTTTAAATAGAAGGGAAGATACTATATGTTGGATTTCAGCTTAGTAACAGACTTTTTACCCTTCATGGTGCAAGCTTCGTGGGTAACGTTAAAGTTAACACTTTATTCCACAATTGTTGGATTAATTTTAGGGCTTTTTGTTGCTTTAATGAAAATTTCTAAAGTAAAGATTATTCGTTTAATAGCGGACTTTTATTTATGGATTATTCGAGGTACTCCAATGCTTGTACAACTATTTCTTATTTACTATGGTTTACCTCAAGTTGGGATTGAGCTATCACCTATGGTTGCAGCTGTAATTGCATTAGGCATTAACTCTGCTGCGTATATTGCTGAAATTTACCGCGGTGGCATTATGTCAATATCTAAAGGCCAAATTGAAGCCGCTGAATCATTAGGGATGAGTTATTTTTTACAAATGAGAAAAGTTATCTTACCTCAAGCGTTACGCGTTTCCTTACCGTCATTGGGAAATCAAGCCATTATGATGCTTAAAGACTCTTCCTTAGCCTCACTAGTAACAGTATCGGAGTTACTAATGGTATCGCAACGCTATGCAGCTTCTAACTATGCATTTATTGAATTTTATCTAGTTGCAGCGGGATTCTATCTAGTAATGACAACCTTCTTTACATTTATATTAAACCGTGTGGAAAGAAGAATGTCTGTAAGTGAAATGTAGAGGAGGACACCTAATGAAAAATATAGATAATCATATTCATAAAAATTTACAAGAGGTCATGATTGAGATGGTGGATGTGCATAAAAGCTTCGGTGATTTAGAAGTATTAAAAGGCATTGACATAACAATAAAAAAGGGTGAAGTTGTTTCTCTAATTGGCTCAAGTGGTTCTGGGAAAAGTACACTACTAAGATGTATAAATCATTTAGAAAAAATCACAAGCGGCAACATAACAGTGGATAACATTCATTTAAATGAAAATAAAACTAATATAGCACATATTAAACGGGAAGTAGGAATGGTATTCCAACAATTTAATTTATTCCCTCATATGACTGTGCTGGAGAATATTATGGTAGCACCTTTACATGTTTTAAAGAGAAACAAACATGAAGTTGAAAAAGAGGCTATAGAGCTACTTGGTAAGGTCGGTCTTTTGGATAAGAAAGACTATTATCCTAAAAAACTGTCCGGTGGTCAGCAACAACGTGTTGCGATTGCACGTGCATTGGCTATGAAACCGAAGCTCATGCTATTCGATGAGCCAACATCTGCACTAGATCCTGAATTAGTTGGTGAAGTATTAAACGTAATGAAACAAGTTGCAAGTGAAGGTATGACAATGGTTGTGGTCACACATGAAATGAACTTTGCTCGTGATGTGGCAGATAGAGTTATTTTTATGGTTGATGGGAAAATTGAGGAACAAGGTTGTCCCAAAAAAGTTTTAACCAATCCTAAAAGTTCTAAACTAGCAGCCTTTTTAGGGTTTAAAAATAATCTAGAAAAGGTTGTGAATTGAAAATGCAAACTATGAAAAATGAACAATCTGCAAGTATTTTAATTAACGGTGAGTGGCACAAAACAGAAAATTTAACGCCTTCATTCAATCCTGCAACGAAGGAAGTTATTGGTCACTTTTCTGAGGCTACAATTAATCATACAGAAGCGGCCATTAATAATGCTAGTCAAGCTTATTTAAAATGGAGTAAATTTACCGCTGTACAACGGGCTCAAGTATTAAAAAATATTGCAACGATATTATCAGAACGTAAAAATACGTTAGCCGAATTAATCACTAAAGAAATGGGTAAACCTTTACACGAAGCATTAGGAGAAGTAGAAGTGGCCATTCAAACCGCAATATACTTTAGCGGTGAAGGTAAAAGAGCTATGGGGGAAGTCATTCCATCGATGATTCAAGGCCGTCATATCCATACTGTGCGAACTTCTACAGGAGTTGTTGGTTGTATCACTCCTTGGAATTATCCAATCTCACTTGCTGCATATAAGATCTTCTCAGCATTTATTGCGGGGAACACAGTAGTTTGGAAACCTTCTCCGGAAGTAAACTGTACAGCGACACAATTTACTTCATATATGGTTGAGAGTGGTTTACCGCCAGGTATATTGAACTTAGTGACATCTAGTTCTCCAAACATTGGCGAGTATATTGTAAGCCATAAAGATGTACCCTTACTGACTTTCACAGGCTCAACGAATATAGGCATTAAAATTGCACAAGAAGCTGCAAAACAACTAAAGCGCGTCACACTTGAATTAGGTGGTATTAATGCTGCCATTGTAATGAAAGATGCTGATATAGATTTAGCAGTATCACAGATTATAGCTTCAGGTTATGGTACAAGCGGGCAACGCTGTACAGCGACAAGAAGAGTATTTATACATGAAAGTATTAAAGACCTTTTTCTACAAAAATTAATCGGAGAGACTAGCAAACTGAGAATTGGCAATGGATTAAAAGATAGTACGCAAATCGGTCCTATTATTAATGAAACAAGTTTAAATCAAATCGACTGCGCTGTACAAAAAGCCATTGAAGAGGGTGCTAGATTAGTAACTGGTGGACACATTCTTATGGAAGATGAAGGATATTACTACGCCCTAACGATTTTAGATGATATTGAGACTACTTTTGAAATTGCTCAAGAAGAAGTCTTTGGCCCAGTCCTTTCAATTATCACCTTTGAAAATTACGAGCAAGTTATCACTTGGAACAATGATACGAAATATGGACTTTCAACTGCTGTCTTTACGAATGATTTATCAATAGCTATGCAAGCACAAAATGATTTATCTACTGGACTAGTGTATATCAATGCTGGCACAGCAAATGCAGAACTAGGTGTCCCTTTTGGGGGATTAAAAATGTCTGGCAATGGGCAACGTGAGGTTTCACATCATATGTTAGATTTCATGACAGAATGGAAATCAGTTTATATCAGCTATGGAGGATAATACTATGTCCGAAAATTTATTAACAATGTTAGCTCTCGACATTGAAAAAGAAACGATCGAAGATGTTCATCGAACTAAACAAGAAATAAATGCTTTGGAACAGTACTTAAATGAAGCGCGATCATTATCTGAGAAAAAAAGTGTTCTGATCATTGGTGGAGGAATCATCGGGCTATTAACAGCTTATTTTTTACAAGAAATTGGTTTTGAAGTAAGTATTGTCGAAGCGAAATCATTTGCTGCTGCTGCCTCTGGTAGAAATGGCGGGGCCATTATGACATTAGGACGAGAGTTATCAGAAATGCCGTATTCTTTAAATGCCTTAAAAATTTGGAGCCAATTAAGTGAAAAAGGTATTGAAACACACTTCAAAAAAAATGGACATTTGATGGTGGCTCGAAATGACATAGAAGCAAATATATTAAGAAAATCATATGAATTATATGTCCAAGCAGGAATACATGTGGAATTGTTAGACAATAAATCAATGAAGAAGTATGTGCCATTTTTAAGCGATGATATTCCATTAGGGATCTATAGCCATGACGATGGATCAGCTTATCCATTCACAACTTCTCAAAGTTTAATTAAATCTTTAAAGCAAGGTGGAGCTAAACTTTATAATCATTGTTATGTTGAAAAAATCGTTACTGAAAAAAATAAGATCTTAGCGGTACAAACGCCAAAAGGAAGTTTTACGGCAGATTATTTCATCATCTCCACTGGTCCTTGGACTCAAAAAATCTGCAAGGAACTAAGTGAACATATTCCAATTAGACCTCGACGGTCCCAATTGTTTGCAACAGAAATTGTTCGTCAAAATATTATAAAACCTTTCTTTACAGGGAACGGAATATACTTAAGACAAACACATGCTGGGAATATACTCTTTGGTGGAGGGGGCCCGTGGGAATTAGACGGGTATGAATTAAACAATACAATCCAAGCCATCCAACTACAATCAGGACGTTTTTTAGAGTTATTTCCTAAATTGAAAAATAAAAAATTACTACGCACATTCGCGGGAACAGTAGAGTTAACTCCAGATTTTACACCAATAATGGGTAAATTAATGACACTTGAAAATGGCTTCGTCTCAGCTGGTTACAATGGGCATGGTTTTGGTATATCCACAGTAATGGGGAAGCTAATGAGCTCGTATTTATATGACTATATACACCATACCGAACTGGACGATGTTATAAAAGACATGCTAAAAAAGTTAAGTGTTGACCGTTTTGAAAAAGTGAAAGAAACAGGTGATTAACTATGAAAGACGTTATTATTTGTCGTTGTGAGGAAGTTAGTTTAGGAGATATCGAAGCCGCTAAAGAAAACGGCTTGATAACATCACAAGAAATAAAAATGGCGACACGTCTTGGTATGGGAATGTGCCAAGGAAGAATTTGTCGTTCATTAATCGATAATTATATGTCTGATCAAATTCCACAAGGTATGTCACAGCCTTCTAGTTTAACAGTACATGTCCCTGTCCGTCCTGTTTCACTTTGTCAACTTGCAGCGAGGGAGGATAACGTTTAATGCGCATTCAACATCATCCGATTGTAACTATTTCACCAAAAAAACAGGTAACATTTTATTTTAACGAACAAATATACACTGGACTAGATGGCGATACGATAGCAGCTGCACTTTGGGCGAATCGTGTAACAACCTTGAGACATACGGAGAAAAATAATATGGGACGCAGTTTATTTTGTGGTATTGGGAACTGTTTTGATTGTCGCGTATATATTAAAAACCAAGGAATGGTTAGAGCATGTAACGTACCTATAGTTGAAGGGTTAGAAGTATTCTCCACTGATAGGGGGATCGAATAGTATGAAATACGATGTAGCTATTGTTGGTGGAGGACCAGCAGGTTTACAGGCAGCAATTACACTAGCAAGAAGAGAGGTTTCTGTAGTTGTTATAGAAGAAAATAATATGCTAGGTGGTAAACTCTTAGGACAGTTACATGAAGAAAATAACGGTAATTGGTGGATTGGTAGAGACGTTGCTGAAAGGCTAGTCAACGAAGCAAGAAGTTATAACAATATTACTTTTATTCTTGGTACACAAGTATGGAATATTGATGCAAATTATAAGCTTTACCTTTCGAAAGTGGATGGGTTAGAGATCCTACCAATAGTGGAAGCGGATTATTTACTTTTAGCTACAGGAGCTATTGAAAAAGGGCTTCCTATCAAAGGTTGGACATTACCTAAAGTGATTACTGTGGGTGGAGCCCAAGTACTGACAAATCAATATTTCGTTAAGCCAGGAAATAGAGTAGCAATTATAGGAGCTGATATTCTTTCAATTTCAATCGCTAGAGCTATGAAGTTAGCTGGGGTAGAAGTCGTAGGGATTTATTTACCTCCTAAAAACTTGTTCAATAAATCAATTTCTAATCCAAATCTAGTCATGCAAATTTTTAGCTCAATGGGTAGTCATGCTCCAAATGCATTTATGAAAATGGGCACAAATGTCATAAAAAGTAATGTAGGGCGAAAGCTAGCCCATAAATTTTATCCACCTAGAGGCATAAAAATGTGGGAAATTCCAATATATCTAAATAAATGCATCAGTGAAATTCAAGGCGATCAAGAAGTAAAGGCCGTGAAAGTACAAAATGTAACATTTGAAGGTGAGCTTACAAGTAAAGCAAGAACGTTAAATGTAGACGCAGTTTGTATTTCTGCGGGATTAACACCTCAAACGGAATTATCGGTTGTCTTAAAATGTGAATTTGCAGATATTGATGGATTAAGTGGCAAAGTACCTATTCATAATGAGAGATTGGAAACAACAGTTGAGAACGTTTTCGTTGCGGGAAATATTACAGGAATTGAAGGTGCTAAAGTTTGCATGGCTCAGGGTCATGTTGCAGGACTTAGCATTTTAAATAAGATGGATAAACTGCTGAATTCGAAAGAGCTTCAAGCATCATTAGAACAATTAAAGAAAATAAGAGAAACCTCTCCAATCCAATTTCATTCTAATATTTTTAACGGAAGAGAAAAAATGCAATTACATTGGGATAAATACTATCAATAAAAGAGAGTGAGTGTGAATTATGACAGCAACATATTATATTGAAGTTCCAAAAAAACTAAAGATTAATGAAATTGATATGATGATGGAACTAGAAAAAGATGCTTTTCCAGGAGTAGGTGCCGTTGATGAACAATGTCTTGTACCACTAACTCGATATGGAAAAATGGTTTGGTTTAAAGAAGAAGGTGATGATCGCCCAATCGCAGTTGGAGAATTAATGCGTAATTTTGATAATCCTGATGAAGCTTACGTATTTGGTTATTATGTTCGTTCGGATCAACAAGGTAAAGGTATAGGAAAGAAATTCTTAGTAGAGCTTCTCGATTATATACAAAAACAAGGCTTTAAACATGTAACACTGACTGTAAACACAGAGAATGTAGCAGCGATAAAACTATATGAAGCGTTTGGTTTTGAAATTATTGAAACACGCGAAAACGAATTTGGTAAAGATGAACATCGTTATTGCATGAAAAAGAAGTTTTAACTTCATTTAGCAATGCGGCTTCACTTTCGCGCAAAAAACAATTGTGCTGCCGCTTCGCTTTCGCACAGAAAACATTTGTTGGCCTAATGCCTTCGGCCAATTCCGTACGCAATTTTGTCGAGGCATAATTGATGCTATTGGGGTGAATTGTATGAACAAGATAAAAAGTTCGATCATGGAAGCACTTGATACTTTAAAAAATGGAGACACATTATTAGTTGGTGGCTTTGGATTAATTGGAGCCCCTCTAACGTTAATAGATGCTTTAAAAGAGAAGGAAGTAAGTGAGTTAACTGTTGTCAGTAATAATTTAGGTGAGTCTGGTAAAGGGTTAGGTCTTATTCTAAATCAAAATAAGATTAAGAAAGTTATTGGTTCTTACTTCACAAGTAATAGAGATGTTGGTGAAAAGTATCAGAAGGGGGAGTTAGCTATTCAACTTTTACCCCAAGGTACAATGGCTGAAGCATTAAGAGCTGGTGGAGCAGGAATAGGTGGTTTCTATACTAAAACAGCTGTTGGAACAAAATTAGCAGAAGGAAAGGAACAACGAGTTTTAGATAATGAAACGTATATCTTTGAACATTCTATTAAGGGCAATGTTGCATTCATCCGTGCTCATAAGGCAGATGAGTTAGGAAATTTAACATACTATAAAACGGCTCGAAATTTTAATCCTCTAATGGCAACAGCTGCTGAATATGTAGTTGCAGAGGTGGATGAAATTGTGCCTGTAGGTTCTCTAAATGCAGAAGAAATCGTTACTCCTCATCTATTCGTAGATGCAATTGTAGTTGCAAAAAAAGTTTTAACGAAAGAAGGGGTGAAATGTTTGTGAATGAACAACATCTCATTGCTAGTCGTGTAGCTAAAGAAATACTAGGGCCTGCGGTTGTGAATTTGGGAATCGGCATTCCTACATTAGTATCAGAATATGTCAAAGATGATAAGATTATTTTTCATACAGAAAACGGACTATTAGGTGTTACAGACATAGATCCTAATAATATTGACCCCAACCTAGTCAATGCAGGTAAGCTTCCTATTGGCGAAAAAGTAGGCTCTTCATTTTTTAATAGCGCAGATTCTTTTGCGATGATTCGTGGTGGACATATCGACGTTGCCATACTAGGAGCATTGCAAGTAGATCAAACAGGATTAATCGCTAACTGGGCTGTACCCGGCAAGACTATTTTAGGTGTCGGAGGCGCAATGGACTTGTTATCAGGTGCAAAACAAATAATTGTCGCTATGACACATTGCTCTAAGGAAGGTAAAAGTAAGCTTGTAAAAGAATGTACATTTCCAATAACTTCAACAAGATCTGTTGATATTATTGTTACTAATTTAGCGGTATTTCATGTTAAAGATCATGAACTATATTTGGTCGATTTAATGCCTGGTGTGACATTAGAAACTGTACAACAACATACCGAAGCAATATATAAAGTTGCACTTGCGCATAACCAACTTTAAACAACCAAATCAAAAACAATAGAACCTATATTCCCAATATCTATTAAGATAATATTAGGTCGCGATTGTAATATTTATAGATGTTAGGAGGCGAGTATGTGGAAGAAATTAATACAGTACTTGTAACTGGTTATGCCAAAGCACCTCAAGGGACTTCGATGTATGAAATCTACAAGTATGCAGGGATTGTACTAGAAATAGATAGAGAGAGGCATGTAATTGTAGAAGCAGAATTTACAGTAGTTACAGAGCTTACACAATCTTTCTTCAAAAGACTTTTAATAGGATATTGCTTAGAAGGAGGGGTAGATGACTTAATTGAGAAAATAAGGAGAAACTATTTTGCCCCTAGCCAGCAAGCAATAATTGTAGCGCTACAAGCAGCTGTTCAACGTTATTGGGACAATGTAAATGAATAATGTTTGGTAGTTTAAAAAAGGTAAGGCAGTCTCCTTTTTCAGGATCTTTTTAAAACCGGTCGAGCGTAGAAAAATATAGGTATTTTTATGTAACTATATACAATACGTTTGGTTCGGTTTTTATTTTTATACTACATTTTACAACAGTAGCAAGGAGGAAATATATATGGTAGTTATAGTAAATGCATTTCGAACACCGATAGGTAAACTCGGAGGATCTCTAGCACAAACTTTGCCTGAAGATTTAATTGCCCATGTTATGCAAAATAATCTATCTTCTGTAGGTTATGGGGATGAAATTTTAGATGAAATTATTGTAGGACAAACGAAACAAAGTACTCACGCTCCGAATATCGCAAGGGTCGCAGCATTAAAAGCGAAATTCCACGATACACTATCGGCGTATACTGTACATCGTCAATGTGGTTCGGGGATGCAAGCTGTTATGAATGCTGCGATGGCCATTATGGCGAATCAAGCTGATGTAATACTCGCTGGTGGTGTAGAAAGTATGTCACAAGCACCTTTCTACCTCATCCCAGACCGAACAAATACATTAAACGGAAATCTTACTATTTATGACTCGAATATTGAAAGTCAAGCAAAGTCACAGCCAGAATCGATTTACGGTACTTTTTCAATGGGAGAAACTGCAGAATGGTTAGCGGAAAATTTCAATATTTCAAGAGAAGAACAAGATTATTTTGCATATGAAAGTCAGAAAAAAGCTAAAGCAGCTATTGATAAAGGTGATTTTGAAAGCGAAATTGTCTCAATAGAAGTCAAAACTGGAAAAAAGAAAACCATCCATTTTGCTGTAGATGAACACCCTCGTCTATCAGATATTGACGTTCTAGCTAAATTGCAACCCGTATTTAAAAAAGACGGTAGCGTAACAGCGGGTAATGCCTCAGGACGTAATGATGGAGCTTCAATGTTGTTACTCATGGATGATAAAAAGGCACATTTACTTGGATGTAAGCCACTTGCAAAAATCGTATCATTTTCGTCAGTTGGCATTTCCCCAAAAGAAATGGGTCTTGGTCCTGTTCCAGCTATTGAGCAAGCGTTAGAAAAGGCTGGATTGAATATCCGTGAGATAGATTTATTCGAAATTAATGAAGCTTTTGCTGCACAAACATTAGCATGCGCAAAACAATTATCTCTTCCATTATCCAAACTCAATGTAAACGGTGGCGCCATTGCTTTAGGTCATCCTCTAGGTATGTCTGGTGCTAGAATCTTAACTACATTAGTTCACGCTTTAGAAAAGCGCAAGTTACGTTATGGCGTAGCTGCTATATGTATAGCAGGTGGACAAGGGTTGGCAATGGTTGTAGAAAGATACATGGAGTGAAAAACGAAGACCGTTAAAATTTGTCTGGAGGAGAATTAAATAATGGTGAGAAGAATAGGTATTGCTATGTTTTATCACGAATCACATAGTTTTGTTCCTTATAAAACCGATATTCCTCAATTTGAAAATTATGGATATTGCAAAGGTGAAAAGCTAGTGACTGAATTTCGCGACACAAATACAGAGTTAGGTGGATTCATTGATGTTTTAGAACGCTATAATGATATTGAAATTGTACCGTTACTTTGTGCAGCGGCGATCCCATCCGGTATTGTTACGGCAAGTGCTTACTCTCAAATTGAACATCAAATGGTCACATTACTTCAGCAAGAAAAGGCATTAGACGGACTATTATTAGCACTACATGGCGCTATGGTAGTAGAGGGATTACAAGATCCGGAAGAGCAATACATGAATAAGATCAGAAGTATTGTTGGAAATATTCCTTTAGTTATTACCCTTGATATGCATGCTAACATCAAAGAAAGTTACATAGATTTAGCGAATGCAATCATAGGTTATAAAACATACCCTCACATTGATATGTATGAGACTGGTGAAATTGCAGCAAACGCTCTCATTCAATTACTTTCTGGGCAGCAATTTAAAGTTAAAATGAAAAAACTCTCCTTAATGCCCCCTTCTATTAATATGAGAACATCCGAGGGACCAATGCATAAATTGATGGAAGAATCTAAGATGTTAGAATCAAAAGCAGGCATTTATAATATCACGATATTAGGGGGATTTCCCTATGCGGATGTAGCACAAGTGGGAGCAGGTATTATTGTGACGGGGACAGATGAAGAAATTATAAATAAAGCACTTGAAAATCTGACAAACTTATACATGGATGTAAAAGAAGAGTTCTTAGTAACTCTACCAACAACTAAAGAAGCGATTTCACAGGCGCTTCAACTTTTAGGGGATAAGCCAGTTGTACTAGCTGATATATCCGACAATCCACTAAGTTGTGGTAGCGCTGATACAACAGAACTAATGAGAGAAGTTTTAACGCTAAACATTAAAGATTGTTTAATCGGTGGGATATACGATGTTGAAAGTATCGAAAAATGTAAGGCAGCAGGAATTGGATCTAAAGTCCAGTTACAATTAGGGGGTAAGATTAATCCTCAATACGGACTTCCTATTGAAGTATCGGCAGATGTTATTGCTATTTCAGATGGTGTATTTTATAATTCTGGTCCTTTCCAGAAAAAATATCGTATGGACTTGAAAAATGCTGTGCATATTAAATGTGAAGATGTTGAAGTCTTATTAATAGGTACTCCAATGTCTGCTAATGACCCAGAGATGTTCCGCCATATTGGAATAGAACCTTCAGACAAAAAATTACTTGTACTGAAAGCCAAAAATCATTTTAGAGCAGCATTTGAACCAATCGTGGGAGATATTATTTATGTGGATGCACTAGGTGCAGCCTCAAATTATTTGAGAAACTTCCCATATCAAAATGTACCTGCCTCTATTTGGCCATTAAATAAGGAAGACTACTAATACAAAAAATATTTTAGTCACATCTAAAGGGATGTGGCTTTATTTTTTAACTTCTTTCAGCAAAAGTTTTTTGTAGCGAAAGCAAAGCGTCAGCTACAGAAGTCTCCTATCTCTATAGTTGGTGAGATGAATACGGTTTTAAATCACTTTTCAACGGGTGTCCAAACATTCGCTGAAATAGAGGAACTCAGTCTAAGAACGCCACGTCCTGTGGCAACGACTGAGTGACCAACATCACGTTGGCCCAATGCCTCCGGCGGATGTCACGGAATCGGAAAGGGGTGCTTTGTGCAAGCACAAAGCCGATCCCGGACGCAATTATGCCGAGGCATAATTGCTTAAAAACATAAAAATAGTACCAACTACTAATATTTAATGATAGAATTAGGTGATAAGAATTTTGGAGGTTTTTTTAGATGCTAGATATTCAACAAATACAAGAAGTTTTAAGACATCGTTATCCTTTTTTGTTAGTGGATAGAGTATTAGAATTAGAAGAGGGAAAGAGAGCAGTAGCCATTAAAAACGTAACGATAAATGAAGAGTTTTTTAATGGGCATTTTCCTAATTACCCAGTAATGCCAGGTGTATTAATTGTTGAAGCATTAGCGCAAGTAAGTGCTATTATTATGCTCACAAAAGAAGGGAATCAGGGGAGACTTGGATTGCTGGCAGGTATTGATAACTGTCGCTTTAAGAAACAAGTGAAACCTGGTGATCAATTGCGTCTTGAAGTGGAAATTACACGTTTAAAGGGTGCCATTGGTAAAGGACGTGGGGTTGCAACGGTTGACGGTGAAATTGCTTGTGAAACAGAGCTTATTTTCGCATTCGGAAGCTAAGACCATTCGATTTAAGAGTGCTGCAATAAAACATTGCAGTGCTTTTGTTCTGTTATAAAGGATATTTGAAATATTTGCTGAATATACATAATAAATGAATTGCTTTTGAATGGAGGTGTTTACATGAACCATTCCTTAGTTCTTTATATCGCAACTTGTATCATGCAGCTAATTATCCTCACAAACATCACATTATTAAACGGTCAATGGAATGGCATAACAATGTGGCTATGTACAGGTATATTTATGTTTTCATCCGCGATTTTCGCCTTAAGTAGATTATATAAAAAAAGTTCTAATGTCTAATGAAGATAATACTAAATAAGAATCAAGAGTTGGTAATCACAAACCAACTCTATTTTTTTGACCATTTATCTTCATACAGCAGATGTTTTTCGAAAGCGTAGCGACAGATACAAAAAACTCCCGCCACTGATGATGGTGAAATGAATGGGATTATGATTTCTTTTCAGATCTACATGTGAACGGTAGGGTGAAATGTTATTTCTATAGTGTGACTTAATTCATTTTGACACAGTGTTAATGTTGTTACGGAAAAGACATAAAAACCCAAAAATAAAAAATTTAAGTGAGCCGTTTGGATATATACTTAAATTGAAATAACGAGAACTAATTATGAAGGGGAGATTTTAAATGTCGGAAAACACACCATTTATAAAAGATGTTCCTGATGAAGATGTGAAATTTTCAATAATCATACCTGCTCATAATGAAGAAAATTATATTGGTGAGTGTTTAGCGTCAATTGCAAAATCTGCACAACCTTATAAAGATCAAGTAGAAGTTATAGTTATCCTCAATCGTTGTACGGATAAAACGAAAGAAATCGCACAGTCCTACAATTGCGTAACATTGAATAATAACGATAAAAACTTATCCAAAATTAGAAATGCTGGAGCTGCGTTAGCAAAAGGCGAAATTCTAATTACAATTGATGCTGATACTCGAATGACAGAACATTTGCTATCAGAAGCTGAAAAGCACTTATCATCTAATCAGTACATTGGAGGAGGCGTGAATGGTAATTTTGAAAGAATGTCCTTAGGTATAGTAGTTTCTAGCATGCTGCTAATTGTTCCTTTACTGTTCAAGTACGGTTTGATCTCTGTCGGCATCTTTTGGTGCTATAAAAAAGACTTTCAGGCAATAAAAGGTTTTAATGAGAATATGCTAATGGCAGAGGATGCTGATTTTGCTAAGCGTTTAAAAGAATGGGGCAAGAAGAACGGAAAAAAATACGGAACAATTAAAAATGGAATGATCACTTCTTGTAGACGTTTTGACCATTATGGAGACTGGTTGTTATTAAAGCGTCCAGATATGATTTTTGCTTATATAAAAGGCAATAATGAAAAGGCTGCTAATGAAGCTTACTATGATGATCAAGCAAGATAATGAAAACTCAAATGACTCGTATTCCAGCTTGAGAAACATTCAAACCACTTCGTTGAAAAAAGGAGTGGTTTTTTTAGTGTATATTTTTAGATTTTCTTAAATAATAAGACTTTGCATGACAATAAGATTAACGGAATGATATGATGTTGAATGATTAGTGGAGCCTCTGGGAATATTGTTAAATCAAGGTTTTAAACAGCTAGAATAAAGGTGGTTATGAGCATGGATATAAATGTTCTTGTAGTTGATGACGAAAAGGAAATTGCAGATTTAATTGAGCTTTATTTAAAAAATGAAAATATTAATGTTTATAAATTTTATGATGCTAAGGAAGCGTTAGCGTGTATACACTCTGTCAAATTGGATCTTGCTATTCTTGATGTAATGATGCCTGAAATCGATGGTTTCGAAATTTGCCGAAGAATTCGGGAACAATATCATTTTCCGGTGATTATGTTAACAGCGAAGGAAGAAGAAATAGATAAAATAACGGGACTTACATTAGGGGCTGATGACTACATAACAAAGCCATTTCGTCCATTGGAGGTTATTGCAAGGGTTAAGGCTCAAATTCGCAGATTCACAAAGTACAATCAGCAGGGGATATTACAAAACAATCCAATTATTGATTTTTCAGGTTTGATTATAGAGCAAAAAACTCGGAAATGTATGTTAAATGAAAAACAACTGTCTCTTACTCCTACAGAGTTCTCAATCTTGTGGTTTTTATGTGTAAATCGAGGGCGTGTCGTTTCATCAGAAGAATTATTTCAAGAAGTGTGGCAGGAGAAATATTATAGCAGTAACAATACGGTAATGGTTCACATTAGACATTTACGAGAGAAGATGAATGATACCGTAGAGAACCCTAAATTCATAAAAACTGTCTGGGGAGTTGGGTATACCATTGAAAAATGACTTTGGGAAACTGAAAAGGAAAATAATGCTTCAAGTTATGATAATCTTAGTCATAGCATTGGTTATAGGGTCTTTCATTAGTTATATTCTTATTGATGGTGTATTTCAGGCTCCTTTTGCTGATTGGTTTATTCGATTTTGCGAAAACGTATTGTTACTTGATTTTTATGCAGCACGGGGAATCTATTTAAAATTATTTCAACAAAATAAATCCCTTTGGTTAGCGATTGGCTTAATTATTTTACTATTAGTAATTTTTTATTTTGCACTTTCTCAGTTTACGAAGTATTTTAACAAAATTGCTATAGGTGTTAATATGCTTTCAGAGGAGTCAAATCAGGAAATAAGTCTTCCTTCTGAGTTAGATTTTATGGAGAAAAAATTAAATGATGCTAAAAATAAATTAGAACAACGGGCAAAGGATGCACAGGAGGCTGAGCAACGCAAAAATGATCTCGTTGTTTACTTAGCACATGATATTAAAACACCGCTGACCTCTATGATTGGTTACTTAAGTTTGTTGGATGAGGCAAAGGACATGCCTGTAGACCAAAAAGAAAAGTATGTGAAGATTTCACTAGAAAAATCATATAGGCTAGAGCAGTTGATTAATGAATTTTTTGAGATCACTAGATTTAACTTACAGGCCATAATGTTAGATAAAGAATCCATTAATCTGAATTATATGCTAATGCAATTGGCAGATGAATTTTATCCCTTATTGACCCCAAAAGGACAACAGGCAATTGTGAAAATTGAGGGGGAAATTAAGGTTTTTGCGGATGCCCATAAATTAGCAAGGGTATTTAACAATATTTTTAAAAATGCCATAGCGTATAGTGATGATAATAGTATAATCCATATTAGTGCACACCATCAAAATGACCGGACATTTATTTCATTTACAAATAAGGGAAAAACAATTCCGCCACAAAAATTAAAAATGATTTTTGAAAAGTTCTATCGTTTAGATTCCTCCAGATCGACTCAGGTAGCTGGGGCGGGACTTGGTCTTGCAATTGCCAATGAAATAGTCCATGCACATGGAGGAACGATATCAGCTTCAAGTAATGATGAAAAAACAGTTTTCACGGTTATGCTGCCAACACTTTCTTAAGAAACCTTAAGAATTCTATAATGGATTATTAAAAAACAACTCCTTCTTTTATGTTTCAATAGAGGCATAGAAAGAAGGAGTTGTTTTTATGTTTAAAAGAAAAGGAATTTATAGCGTAATATTTCTGATTATTATTTTTCTGGTGTACATGTTTGTAAAAGAATATCCATTTTATTCGAAGTTAGAAAACTTTGATAATCCACGTCTGGAAATACCGAAGAAAAGTGATATAAATCTTGATGTAAATTTACATAGCTCAAATGCTATTTTAGTGAACTTAGACACAAACAAAATTTTACTGGACAAAGGTAGTGATGAAATTATTTTTCCTGCTTCTTTGACGAAGATAATGACGGTTCTAATCGCAATTGAAAATATCTCGAATTTACAAGAAAAGATTTTGCTTCCTAAAAGTGTATTTAAGAATTTGTATGAAGAAAATGCTTCTATGGCAGGTTTTCTTCCAAATGAGGAGGTAACAGCAGAGGATTTACTTTATGCTACAATGCTACCTTCTGGTGCGGATGCTTCTATCGGCTTAGCCGATAATATAGCTGGGTCAGAGAGAAAATTTGTAAAGTTAATGAACGATAAAGCTAAACAGCTTGGAATGAAAAACACACATTTTATGAATGCAACAGGACTCCATCATCCTGATCATTATACAAGTGTGAAAGATATTTCGTTACTTTTACAATATGCTTTAACCAATAACACCTTTCGGGATATCTATACGGCTGAAAGATACTCAATAAAGTCAACGAATCTTCATCCAGAGGGAATTACGGTGACGAGTCGTATGTTTAACTATTTGAATGGTAATGAAAAGGCGAGCGGTGAAATAATTGGCGGCAAAACTGGCTACACAGAACAAGCAGGCTTATGTTTAGCAAGTCTAGCGACAATTAATGGCGAGGAGTATATTCTAGTAACAGTAGGTGCTAAGGGTGACCCACGAACAGAGCAGTTCAATATTACAGATGCATTAGCTGTATATCGACAACTAAACTAATTAATTCCTTATACAAACTTAAAATAAAATTTTGTCGAAAATAACATACAACCTTTCCGTCCCTTCATATACTTTAACTATCTGAAAGATTTGAGTGACTTGACTATAAACGTTTTCTATTGTAAATAAGGTCATTAAATCTGGTAAACCAGTATGAGAGGATGAGGGGTTTGAAGCATCCCGGCACAAATGTTTTTGAAAGTAAAGAGGAACTATTCATACCTGAAAAAGCATTAGATAAAGATTTTTGCGATCGATTAGTGAAAAAAATCCATAAAAATATTCTAAATGAAAATATAGCAAACGATGTTTATATGTCATATTTCGTGATTTTTGATCAACAATATACATTGAAAGAAATTCAATTTTTACTAGATGTTTTAAAATTGCAAGCAAATGAAATTATTAGATCAAAGCCGATGTTTATTACATTATGTGGTGTGCTATTATCGTTGATTACAATCATTGCCTCTGCGATTAATACAAAGCTGATGATTGGCATCTCATTTGTCCAAATAGTTGCTCTCGCTGTTTTAAGTTTTAATGTAGCTGTATTGTTTATTTCCTATAAAATAGAAAAAGAATATAAAAAAATATACGAAGTCATTAAATTAATCGATTATTATTTAAGCTTTTATAAGTAGGGGGTGGGAATTATGCAAAATATTATTGATCAATTAAATTTATGGATAAATAAAGTACCGGTAGAGTTCCATCAAATGTCTGAACTAGAGATTTCGCGACGACCGGCGCCTCAAAAGTGGTCAAAAAAAGAAATATTAGGACATCTATGCGATTCTGCTATTAATAATCTGGAGAGGTTCATTAAAGTACAATACGATAAGGTTCCTTTTGTACTAACTCCATATGATCAAGTTCAGTGGGTGAAAATCCAAGGGTATCAAGAATTACCGATTGATGAAATATTGAATTTGTGGGTGAGCTTAAATAAAAAAATATTAAATGTTATTAAAAATATCCCCAATGAAAAGCTAACCCTTCAATGTGATATTGGAAATAATGAGCTCATGACGCTACAGTGGCTTATCCAAGACTACCTGGAACATATGGAACATCATATAAAAAAACAGATTTTAAATATAGCGTAGGCTTTTTTAGAAAAGTAAGTAGCATTTTGTTGCAAATCACTTGGCGACAAAATGTATCTAACAATCCTAAAAGGACAACCTCTAACTTCAATCATTTTAGCTTCAAATAATACACGGTAACAAAAAATCAAAAAAGAGCATTTTTTTTATCATTCCTCAAATAATAAGAGTAAAAATTAATTTGAGGAAGTGAAGAGTTGAAAAAATTCTTGTTGTTTTTACCGATTTGCCTATTAACTGTCTCCTTTTTTTATGTAAAAGTCGGCGCAGAAAAATATGAACATAAGGGGAGAAAGTATTATGAAGAAGCCGGACAAATTGTTTGGGAAATTAATACAGATGAAAAAATTATTGCCCTTACCTTTGATGATGGGCCACATCGAAAGTACACATCTCAGATTTTAGATGTGTTAGCCAAACACGATGCGAAAGCAACTTTTTTTATTGTCGGTCAAAATGCAGAAAAAAATCCTGAAGTTGTAGCAAGAATGTATAAGGAAGGTCATGAACTAGCCAACCATACATTTACCCACCCATTAAGAACAAATGTCTCGAATTTACTTAAGGAAATAAAACAAACAGATGACACTATTCAGAACATCACTGGAACTAAGCCTACTTTATTCCGACCTGTTGAAGGCCAGTATTCAGATGCAATGATTGAAGCGATTGCTAAAGAAGGATATAAAGTGGTTATGTGGTCATGGCATTTAGATACATTAGATTGGAAAAGTCCAGGTACAAATAGAATTGTGAATACTGTGATAAATGGTGTTAAAGAAGGCAATATCGTTCTTTTTCATGATGGAGGCGGAAATCGTCATCAAACTGTGAAAGCGATGGAAAAAATTTTAACTGAACTTGACAGTCAAGGCTATCGATTTGTCACAGTTTCTGAATTACTCGACGTGCAGGGTAAAAAGGACAAAAACAAATAAGTATCCGAATGGATTAAATTACAACTAAAAGTGTCACTTTTGTATTCTTTTTATGTGCTAAAAATTAGAAAAAATTTGATAAAAATAATAAATTATGTGAAAATCAGGCTAAAATATAAAAAGTCTGATTTTTCCATTTTTTAAGAATGAATTATTTATTTAGCTTATATGTTTGTATTTCATTTGGAGCTGTATGTTTAAGTTTTTGGATTTTTTTCAAAAGGATTTAAATACTATTCAAAAAGGGTTCGATACAATAAAGATTAAATTTATTTAAAACAGTGCCATGATATTAGTTGATTGGAGTGAAGGCTGGGCGACTCCTCGGGGATCAGCGTCACAGATGAGACCCTGGAGCGAAGCGAAGCGGCTCATCGGACGCCCCCAGGAAAGCGCCCAGCCGGAACGGAAATCAATCCCACGTTATGCTCATGACCTAAAAAATGGTATAATCACCTTGATAAATAGAGGGGGATTGGCATTGTGTAAAGTTGAATTGGTAGAATTTAATGATGAACTTTTAGAGGGCATTGGGAGTTATTGTCTTAGAAGTAAGAAGAAATCAAATGGATATATAAATAAGAATAAATGGCTGAATAATAGATTTGAAGAAGGCTTGAAATATGTGCAAGTAATTGCCAATAATAAACAAGTTGGGTTTATTGAATATACAGAAGCAGAAAATTCATCAAGAGTGGTTCATGCTGATGGTTATTTAGTCATTCATTGTTTATGGATAAGTGAAGTTGGAAAAGGATACGGTACTCGATTAATTAATAAATGTTTAGAAGATGCAAAAAAACTTGCAAAAAAAGGTGTTGTTGTTGTTACAAATTCAACTACGTCTTGGGCGCCAAGTAAAGAAATTTTTTTGAAAAACGATTTTCAACTTATTGATACTGCACCATATGATTTTGAATTACTGGTATACCCTTTGTGCAGCGAAGCCGAACAACCATATTTTCCGAATGATTGGGAGGAGAGATTAAAAAAATTCACCAACTTGACGATTTTACGTTCATTCCAATGTCCATATGTCGAAGTTGCATCAGAAAATATTATAGCCGGTGCAAATAAATTAAATATACAAGTGGAAATTATTGATCTCAAAGATAGAGAAGCGTTGATGGAACTGGTGCCAACCCCGTATGGTATTTTTTCTGTCATTTATAAGGGACAGCTTCTTTCATTTCAGAGGCTAACAATACATTCAGTGATAAAAAAATTACGAGAACTTATGCAATAACAACAGCGCAAATGATATATAATTGCATAAGAGTACATGTGATTTCTAATATTCTATGAGGATTTTAGTTGACTGCTACTAGGAAACAGGTAAAATAGAAAATCAGTACCATTATATACCTATAACTTAGCAGATAACTGAGGTGTCTATAGCAAGTGCTTCTCTGACACCTTCACTTTTACAAAGTCTACAGCATTATCACCTACATAGAATAAAGAGCTTATATAGTGATTAGAAATGATGGATTTTATGAAGATTGTTGTAGGACAAGATTTGTCATGAAATTTTGACAGTCTTTTTCTTTTCGTCTTCCCTTTAACCTGTTAAGATGGTATTAGTGTGACAACAAGTTAGTGTATATGAGAGTGGTGACAATCAAGATGGATGAACAGAAAAAAGATAGTGTAGAACAGCAGCCAGAACAAACATCCCCTGCTGAAATAAAACCAGCAGTACGATTTGTACAGATGAAACCGTTTAAATTTATCATGTTGATGTTCTTTACAATTCTTATTACTGCAGGCTTAACGATATTTGCGTTAACATTCGGTGAAAAGAAAGTAGTTGAAGTGAAAGTACCGAGTGGGCGTGCAGAATTTGCGAAACTATACGAAGCCTATGATTTACTTAAAAACAAATATTACAAAGATATCGACGATGTAAAAGTGGTCGACGGCGCTATTAACGGCATGTTCGACGCATTAGATGATCCGTATTCTGATTTTATGGTGAAAGACGAAGCAGAACAATTTCAGTCTGGATTGTCTTCAAGTTTCCAAGGAATTGGTGCGGAAATTCAAGAACGTAACGGTTCTATTACTGTTGTGTCACCTATTAAAAACTCACCTGCAGAAAAGGCAGGGCTATTACCGAAAGATATTATCTTAACAGTGGATGGAAAAAGCATTCACGGGTTAAGTGCTTCTGAAGCGGTAGCGCGTATTCGCGGTGAAAAGGGAACGCCTGTAAAACTAACCGTGAAACGAGGAACTAATGCTGAACCTATTAATATGACGATTGTCCGTGACGAAATTCCGGTTGAAACGGTTTACGGAGAAATGCTTGAAGGGGATATTGCCCATATTCAAATTACGTCATTTAGTGAAAATACAGCAAAAGAATTTGAGAAGATTCTTGCAGATTACGATGGTAAAGCCAAAGGTATCGTATTAGATTTACGTCAAAATCCTGGCGGCTTCCTAGATGCTGCAGTAGAGATTTCAAATTTATTCGTTCCAGAAGGTAAAGCGATTGTACAAGTGCAACAAAAAGACGAGGAGCCGGAAATTACAACAGCTGTTTCTGGTAAAAAATATAATGTTCCGGTAACAGTACTTGTCGATAGCGGCAGTGCTTCTGCTTCTGAAATATTAGCTGGTGCACTAAAAGAATCTGTTGGTGCTAAAATTGTTGGAGAAACATCGTTTGGTAAAGGTACAGTGCAAAATGTCACACCATTAAAAGATGGCTCTAACCTTAAATACACAACAGGTAAATGGTTAACACCAAATGGTAACTGGATTCATGAAAAAGGCATTGCTCCAGATGTTAAAGTGTCATACCCACCTTATGCATCATTACCATACTTAGATCCAACTGTGGAAATGAAAATGGGTGTGCAATCTAACTCTGTAAAAGCAGCTCAAGAGATGCTAGAAGTTCTAGGATACGAGCCTGGAAATGCAGACGGTATTTTTGAACAAAATACAGAACGTGCAGTGAAAAAACTGCAAGCTGCAAATGGTTTTGAAGAAACTGGTGTTTTAACTGGCGATACAACGTATGCTTTAATGGATGCATTACGCGCTAAAATAAAAGCAGAGGATCCTCAATTGTTAAAAGCAAAGGAACTGCTAACAGGTACACCAGCAAAAACTGAGTAAACTACAAACTAACAAGTAGCTGTCGCAGTAGGCGTCTCTAATGGCCTTTTGCGACAGCTTTTTTTATGGAGGTAATAATTATGAAGGACGTATACTTATTTAGTGGTTTTTTAGGTAGCGGAAAAACATCTATGCTAACAGATGTTATTCGACAACTAAAGGAAAAAAATTTAAAGCCCGCTGTCATTATGAATGAGCTTGGAAAGCTACCATTTGACTCACAGGCTGTGGAAAAGGATATTCCGTTAAAGGAAATGTTAGAGGGCTGTATTTGCTGCTCTGGCGCCGAAAAAACAGAGGCACAAATTCAATCTCTTCTATTAGATAGTGACTTTGATGTCCTCATTATTGAAACAACAGGTGCTGCACATCCTGTGGAAGCATTAGACGCTGTTTACTCACCGTTATTTGCAGAAAAGTTAAATATCAAAGGAATTGTCACAGTTGCTGATTCGAAGCTGTGGCTAAACCGAGAGACATTAACTCCGCAAGTGCGCTCTTTATTTATGGAACAAATCCGTCACGCACACTTATTATTGGCCAATAAAACGGATTTACTAACAGAAGCTGAGCAGGCACAGGTTGTTTATGAGCTACAAGGTTTTAATCCTCATGCCTTTATTTTGCAAACTACAAATGGGCGCGTGCCGTTACGATTATTAGAAGATTTAAAGGCAACAGTACAGGTGGATAAACAAGATATTGTGAAAGCGCCTATAGCATCGATGCATCTGGGCTCACGATTAGTTGAATTTAAAGACGTTAACTTTACACAAGAGCAATTTGAGGATTGGGTACGTACATTGCCTGAAACTGTGTATCGAATGAAAGGTTATGTGCCAATTGAAGGTGTCAAAAATCCTATGCTGTTTCAATATGCATACGGCATGGTCCAATGGCTTCCAGAGTATGTAAAAATGCCCGCAAAACTCGTGATCATTGGTGAAGATGTAAGTAGTTTAAACGTCATTGGTATTGAGTAAACGCTGAAGTTAGTTAAAATAGAAATCTTAAAACTGTCAAATTCTACTTGTCAGACGAAAGTTTTGTTCGTATCGTCTTTCTGTTAGTAGAAATTATGGCAGTTTTTTTGTGTGAGTGCGCGTTAAAAACTATTTGAATTTTGAAAATATTTGATAGTTTTTAAGAGGTGTCAACCCTATTTATAACGTAAGTATTTCATAGGTTGGTGAAACCTGCTAAAAACCAATGCTAAAAACCCTCTATTTGACGCGAATCTATTTCTATGATGGTGTTGCTAGCAGATGCTGGTAAGAAATTTATGAAAATCGTACTTTACGATTGTTTGCAGAGAAGGAGGAATTGCAAAAATGAAAAAAACACTAACTGCAATTTGTGCAACATTTTTATTAGCAGCTCCAATTCAAATGGCTTCCGCTGCAGAAAATACTACAGAGGGGAACACAACTACAGACTGTAATAAAGTTTATTCTTATAAATGGTCCAATCAATGGTCAAACCAGTGGTCAAATCATAAGTGGTATGTAAATCTACCACAATCACAAGCACCATCAAAAGAAGTACAAGTACCAGAAAATAATCAAACATCAAATAACAATACACAAGCAACAACAAATAACAATACACAAACAACTCAAAAAGATAATACAGCTACTAAACCAGCTCAATCTTCACCATCAACAACTACTTCAGATGTGAATGCTTTTGAACAAGAAGTTGTGAAATTAACGAATGCTGAACGTACAAAAGCAGGTTTAGCACCATTTAAAACAGATGATAAATTGATGGCAGCTGCACGTGAAAAATCACAAGATATGCAATCTAAAAACTATTTTTCACATACAAGCCCAACATTCGGTTCACCATTTGATCGTATGAAAGCTTTAGGTATTACGTATAAGAGTGCAGGTGAAAATATTGCACAAGGTCAACGTACACCTCAAGAAGTAGTACAAGGTTGGATGAATTCACCAGGTCACCGTGCGAATATTTTAAATGAGAAATTTACGCATATTGGTGTTGGCTATGTGAAATCAGGTAACTACTGGACTCAACAATTTATCCAAAAATAATCGTATAAATTGAATAGCTTCATTGAATAATAGGATGTCCACTAAGTCGTAAATGGCTTAGTGGACATCTTTTTTTGCAAAAATACAAATTAGAAATGATTATAGTTAAAATTCATAGTGCAAAAAACTATTATGTCAGTGAAATTAAGGTGCCATAATAAATAAAGTATGGCAATAAAGTATGGCTCTTTGGCAAAACGAGGGGTTGATTTCATATGAACCTTCTGGCATCACTCACATTAATTAAAGCGAGTCGTAGTAATTGGCTCGACGCACGCTCATAGGAAAGTGAGTAGCCCGGAACCGAAATTATCTTTATTTAAAAGTGTGAAAAAGTTGTTTTAATCTACGTCCTTAATAACATTTGGCTTAAAAATATACAACAAAGATATAATCATAATTAGACATCCACAATATAACATTATATTGGATATAGTCATATTCATTACAAGGGCAATAGAAACAAAAGCATATGAGAGTGGAACGAGCCCGTTCGAAAATGCGTTTACTAGGCTCATCACTCTGCCTATTTTATCTTGCTGGCTCTTTTCTTGAATTATTGAAATAAGCGATACATTGATGATAGAAGAAAGTATCCCCATAATGGATAATAAAAAAATACCTTGCCAAAGAAAATGAATGTACCCAAGTAAGGATAAACAAATGCCAAGTACGTTGATGATGATTAAGATGGATAAACCTCTTTTTTTTCTGAAATTAACGATTCCTACTGTTAACGCCCCTGCCAACATTCCTCCCTGATAGGAGCTCTGTAAAAAACTTAAATGTAATGCTTCTCCATGGATTACATTATTAATAATAAGAGGAATACCCATTTGAAGGGGGCCGAAAAAGAAAAAATTAACGATAATAAGAATTATGAGCATGTTTTTCAGAAATGACATATTCCAAACATACTTTAGTCCATCCAAAAGTTCGTCTTTCGTAGAACCATTATTCGAGGGAGCGTTCTTTTTCTGCTCTCTAATACAACATGAAAATAGGAAGGTCATAAACAAAAAAGCAGCAATCATGGAAAACAAAAGACTAAACGTTCCTTTTGATAAAATCCATCCGCCTATCATAGGTCCAGAAAACATGGCAATCTGATTTGAGCTTTGTAAAAATGAATTAGCTCTTGTTATAGAACTGCTCGAAACTAACAATGGCAGCATTGACGTATTGGCTGGGGAAAAGAATGCATCTACAATTCCAAATAATATGGCAAAACCAATAAGCGACCAAATTTCAAGGATGCTCATTTGAAGGAAGAGAATCATAACAGCAACTATAACAAATCGTATAAAGCTTGAAACAAGCATAATACGTGACCTTCTAAACCGGTCTGCCCATACTCCTCCAACTATCATAAAGAGAATGCGAAAAATCATTGTCATCATCATAACGATTCCTAAGGCTGATTCCATTTTCAAAACCGTAATAATATACCATTGTTCAGCGAATAAGTAGGTAGATAAAGCTATAAAAGAGGCTGTACTCGATAGCCATAGAAAAATAAAAGCGCGATTTTTAAATAAAGATGAAGAATTCCCCTCGTTTGGGGGTGACCAAAGTACCTCTTGATTACTCAATCCAATCCCTCCATCACAAAGATGTTTTCACGTTAATTCTTTTTCGTAAAAATAGGCTCTTCAATTTGAAACGCAGTCGTCATTAAATAATAATGTTGTTTTTCTTCTTCTTCGGTGTTACCACCAATTAATTCTTCTAGAAGCGCTCTATATTTTTGAGTGAATTCTAGGAACTTTTCTTGGCTAACTTTAAATTCTGTTTGGAGAGAAAGATTGTTCCATTCTTCTACATTTGAGGAATGTAATCTGAATGTTTCATCAGGTGCAGCTAGCACACGCGTTTTAGCGCGACTTAATACTTCTAAAAATGATTGTCTTGTAGCTTCTTTAGATTCAACATAATTAAGCAAATGATCTGCAGGGATAAATCCTCTTGCTATTGCTTGATAATACTTTAATAAATTTCCTCCTCGTTCTTCAGTCCTTACAAGCTTAATGATTCCATGTTTCTCTAATTCCCGAATGTGATATAGGATTTTGGCTCTGGATAGGTTAAGCTCGTTTGCTAACATGTGTACAGTATAGGGCTGTTCGACCAAATAAATCAGCATCTTTGTTCTCAGTGGATCACTTATAGCCTTTAATTGTTCGTAAGATTCAATCATTGAAATAGATTTTTGCTTCATACAATAACCACCTTTTTAACCGGTTAATAAATATTAACTGTATTATAAACTGTAAAAAAATACATGTAAATCATTTTTTGGAAATTTTATTTTTCAATACCTTCAAAGCAGGCTTAATGTTAGGGGAGGGGTTGTAACGTAAGGAGAAAGAAGATTTTATTCATATAACTTGGAGGATTCGTTAAATAATGAAAAAAGCAAACTAGAACAAAGTCTAGTTTGCTATTGTTGTTTTATCCGTCTTTGCATATCTTTTTTGAACAAGTAATAAGCGTATTAATAAAGTAATTGCTCCTGTAGTCAGACCTGCCACTAGTCCAATCCAGTAACCAAACGGTCCGAAGTCTGTATGAGTAGCCAGTACATAACCGACAGGCAAACCGATAACCCAATACGAAATGATGGCCATAATAAAGGTCACAGTAACATCCTTGTATCCCCTTAAAGCGCCTTGTACAGGCGCTTGGATAGCGTCTGATAGCTGGAAAATGGCTGCAAATATTAAAAAATGAACGGCGTATTCAAGCACTTTTCCATCAGTTGTATACATATTTGCAACGGGTTCACGAAGGATAAAAAGGATACAAGCTGAAATAAAGCTAAATAAAATCGCGGTCCCGACACACAAATAGCTATAGAGTCTAGCATCGTGCATACGTCCAGCACCTATTTCAAAACCAACTAATATCGTAACGCCCATCGAAATACTAAGAGGTACCATATACAACAAGCTGGTGAAATTTAATGCTATTTGATGAGCTGCAATGATTTCTGTACTAAAGCTACTCATCATCATCGTAACAGCAGAAAAAATACTCGTTTCTGCAAATAAGGATATGCCGATTGGTACACCAATGATTAAAATTTCCTTCCAACGAAGCCATTCTAATTTTGGCCAGTCATGGAATAGTCGGAAGTGTTCAAAGGGCACGCGTTTTGCAATAATCCAAACTGTGATCAAGAAAACAAGCCAGTATGTAATCGCCGTTGCAACGCCTGCACCGATTCCGCCAAGCTCAGGTGCACCAAACTTGCCGAAAATAAAAATATAATTCAAGACAATATTAATAGGAGTTGTAAGTAATGTAATAATCATTGTAACGCGAGTTTTTCCAAGCGCATCGATAAAACAGCGCATGACAAAAAATAAAAAGAGTGGTATTAGTCCGGCGCACATTGCTTGTATATAGGATTTAGCAATCGTATGTACTGAGGTTTCTAAATCCATATTGCCAAGAATCCAATCTATACCGACTACTAACACAATAAAAATAAGTACCGCTAAAACGATGGCTACATAGATTCCTTGCTGAACAGCCTTCTTTGCTGCCAACTCTTTTTTAGCTCCAACGAGCTGTGAGACGATAGGTGTGATCGCAAGGAGAATTCCAGATAACCCAATGTAAATTGGCATCCAAATAGAGGAGCCGATTGATACTCCAGCTAGGTCAGCGGTACCGTACCGACTCGACATTAAAATATCAAAGAATGAAATCAGATAAATTGCTACTTGCGTGACTAAAATAGGTACGATAATTTTTAAGATTAATGCATATTTTTCTTTTAACGTAGTTGTTTGATTCATAGTGAATAATCTTCCTTCATTAACATAATGAATTAGTATAGCATACTAAATAGAGAAAAGTTGAAAAAATCAATTTTTGCCTCGAGATAATTCGTCGGACTGAGTTCCTCTATTTCAGGTGATTGGACCTCTGTACCTGTCGCTACGCTTTTCGGTACAAAAGACACTTGTAACTGCCGTTTCACTTACGTTACATAAAACACTTGCTGAAAGAAGTTAAAAGCTTCATCTGTATCTTTTCGTTCGCATATAGTAAAATAAGAGACTGTATACAAAAGTAGTGATGGCTACAATGGCTTTTAACTTCTTTCAGCGAAAGTCACCACCTATATAGGTGACGAGATGAATACGAGTTTAAGTTACTTTTTAGTGCGTGTCCAAGCATCCACTGAAAGAAGGAACTCAGTCTAAGAACGCCACGTCCTGTGGCAATGACTGAGTGACCAACATCGTGTTGGCCCAAAGCCTCCGGCGGATGTCACGGAATTGGAAAGGTGTTCAATATAGGATGTTAGCCTAAAATCATCGCATCCATGCGATAACGGCTAACTGACCTGCATCGGTAAAAACGCCACATCCTGTGGCATTACCGAAATGACCGACATTGTGTCGGCCCTCAGCAGGCCTAAACACAAAGCCGATTTCGGACGCAATTATGCCGGTGCATAATTGATGGAATAGGAGAATTTAAGTGAAACAACAAACAATCATTTTAACCGGTGGAGGGACAGCTGGTCATGTATCGCTTAATCAAGCGATACTCCCGTCTTTACAAGAACTAGGTTATGATGTCCATTATATTGGCTCAGACCAAGGCATTGAAAAAGAATTAATAGGTGAGGCGTTTCCTAGTGTTCCGTTTTACGGTATTTCAAGTGGGAAATTGCGCCGCTATTTCTCAATGAAAAATTTTACAGACCCATTTAAAGTGCTTGCTGGAATGATGCAGGCTTTTCGTATTATCAAAAAAGTGAAACCACAAGTCATTTTTTCAAAGGGCGGCTTTGTATCTGTACCTGTTGTCATGGCTGCGAAACTTGCTGGTGTTCCAGTAGTCATTCATGAATCAGATGTTACACCTGGCTTGGCCAATAAAATTGCGCTACCATTTGCATCTCACATCTTTACGATTTTCGAGGAAACTTTACAGCACCTACCGAAAGAAAAGGCCACATGCACAGGCTCCATTATTCGCCAAGAGTTATTTATGGGAGATCGAGCGAAAGGATTATCTCTTTGTGGCTTTACCACATTAAAACCTGTTCTTCTTGTGATGGGAGGGAGTCTAGGGTCAGTTGTCTTGAATGATGCACTTCGTCAAAATTTACCAGAGCTTGTCAAGCAGTTTCACATCATTCATTTGTGCGGTAAAGGGAATTACGACAAATCATATGAATCTACGGCTGGATACAAACAGTTTGAATATGTGACAACGGAATTACCAGATTTATTACACGCGGCAGACTTTATCGTCTCACGTGCTGGCTCTAATTCGATTTTTGAATTTTTAGCACTTCATAAACCGATGTTATTAGTGCCGTTATCTGCACAAAAAAGTCGTGGTGACCAAATATTAAATGCCAAGTTATTTAAAAAACAAGGCTATGCGGAAGTGTTACAAGAGGAAGAGTTAACAAAGGAATCCTTTAAAAAATCGGTTCATGTGTTAACAGAGAGCAAAGCAGAAATGGTTGCAACGATGGAAAAAACACAAAGCCCGAAAACGCCAGAAGAAATGGCGAAATTGATTTTACAATATAAAAAGTAGAAAGCCTAAAAATAAAAGCTATGTGCCTGTCATGAAGTCAGTGCACATAGCTTATTTTTATCATGCATGAACGGACAGTAATTTACCTGTGACGTAAAAGCCCGATTGATGAAGACAAATAATCAGTGGGGGTGAAGAAAACCCCCGCTGATTACAGTTTCGATAAATGAAAAAAACAAATAGATTACATCGCTTGTTCTTCGCCTTCTGCCACTTGATTGGCAGTTGTAAGATAGAACAAGTCTTTTGGAATTTTATATAAATTAAATTGCGCCTCGCCTCTGTTAACCTGAGCTAACAATGTTGGGTGACTTTCATTTGCGCTCATAACATAAGGTAGCTTTAAGGCTGCACGCTGCGATTTTATATTTTCAACACGAATACGGAGAAATACCGTATGGAAGTTATAATCAAAAAATAGTTCGTTCAAAAAAAGCATTTTAGCTTTTTGGTTATAACCTAACCCTTGATAAGGGAGTCCAATCCACGTTCCTATAAAGCCTGCACCATCCTCCACATCATGAATGCTAATGGTGCCGATTGGTTGACCCCAATCATCAGTAATTGTCCTTGAAATAGCGAGTCCCTTCGCTTCCTCTTCAATCAATTGTTTTGTCATAAACCAATATTCATCAGCAGATGTGGCTTTTTGACGGACAAAAGGGAATACAGAAGGGTGTGATAATAGCTCATAGAGCTCTGTACATTCATGTAGGTCTCGATGTTTAAGCATACGAAACGCCTCCTTTACTAGGGTAGTTAAAACAATTCCTTTAAAACATAAAGAAGAAAACTAAAATTCGTACTGGAATTAAAACCCAAAGAACTAGACGTTAAAACTATGATAACCATAATCTCCCGCTGTCTTACTGATTTTTCGACCATACCGAAAAAAGGCTAGTTTTTTTAATATAATATAACAATCAGACTGCTTTATGCAATCATTTTCCTCGCTAAAACGAAAAATAAGTTTCCGTGTCGGAAAATTCTGAAAAATAGGTAATCGGGTATATGGTTAAAAATTGTTAATATATAATTTCAAAGAGTATTAAGTCTAAAATATCAATTTATGAATAAAATAATGTTTCTTTAGGATTATGTTATTTCTTCAAAAGAGGTAAAATATCAAAAATTATCCTTAAAAGGATATAAATTTTCCAATTCGAGAAGGGTAGTTCTTTTAAATTATGTTATAATAGTAGTATTGATTTTTTTGTATGAACAAAAACTATATGAAAATTCTATATTACTATTAACGACTTATGGGGTGGACAGCATGGAATATCTTTTAAGCGAAGACTTATTTAATGACTTATTTAATGGCAAAGATTTTGTCTTTTTAATGAAAAAAGTGGGAGACGAATATCAATATATTCGCTTAAATCAAGCAGCTAGAGCTTTATTTCCACATGAGGCGATTGGGAAAATGCTTTCTACCCTTACCCCAAGTCGTAATTTTTCTATAATACAAGAAAACTACAATCGAGCGATTTCGATGCATAGTCAAGTTGATTATGTGGATTATGCCTATTATCAATCAGAGGTTCGTAAATATGAGACATCTGTTCGACCGCTTAAACATAATAAAGAAGACTATATTTTAGCCATAACTAAAGAGATTCTCTATGATCGTAGCATCGAAGATAAGTTTTTATTTCTGCGCTCAATGTTTGATCATGCCTTCTTTTCGACGGTCATCTTATCAGCTGAGGGGACTATTTTTGAAGTGAATTCCAGCTTCACAGAAGACTTTGAATTAGATACTGAATCGGTTAAACAGCAATTATTCGTTTATCTACCCATCGTTCCTAAAGATGAAGTAGAAAACATCCAAAATTATTTACAAAGAGCAGCTATGGGCGAAAATATTGGTGAAAAACTCATTACGCTTCATACACTGGATAAAAAAGAACGCAAGTATTTAGTTTCACTATCCCCTGTTATGCAGGGGGATAACTCTTTTGCTATTTTTCTTATCATGCAGGATTTCACACAATTCACCGATCAAAAGGCAGAGTTACGCTCAAAATCTCATGGTTTAGAGGTTTTTAAGGCTGCTCTCAATTCTGCAGCTTCCATTGCTGTTTTAGATAGAAATGCAAAAATTTTAGAAGTGAATGATTTGTTTTTAAATGCAACTGGCTTCATAGCAGAAGAACTAATAGGTCAATCTTCTTTAGAATTAATCGAGCCTCGTAACAATACAAAAGAGTTATTACAATTACTTAAGAAAACACTTCAAGCGGGGAGTATTTGGCGAGGGGAGCTATGCTATCGTACAAAATTCCATGCTGATTTTTGGGTAGAAGCAACTATTGTTCCATTGAAAAATGAATTTGGCGAGACAGAACAATTTTTATCCATTAACTATGATATTACGGACAAGAAAAGAATGTTAACGAAATTGAAAAATATTGAGCGCACATTCCGTTTAATTACAGAAAATACAAATGATTTAATTGTTATTACAAGCGAAGATGGCATCATTATTTATGCCTCGCCCTCCTATGAGATGTATTTGGGCTACGAAAATGTAGAATTACAAGGTCAGTTTTACAATAACATTGTCGATGAACAAAGCAAGAAGGCTTGGCAAACGTTTCTAAATGATTTTTCTGGTCAAACGGAAACAAAATTTGAGCTACTGCTAAAGGCGAAGGACGGTACGCCTGTTTGGACAGAAGGAAACGTAACAGTTGTTCATGATCCAAAGCGCGAAAAAGTTTCACAAATAATGATGGTATCTCGTGAGATTTCTCATCGTAAGAAACGAGAGAATGATCTATTGTATTTAGCCTATCATGATACGTTAACACAACTACCAAATCGCCGTTTTTTAAACAAGGAGTTCCCGAAATTATTGGCAGAAGCAAAGGAACATAATGATTGCTTAGCTATGCTCTATATCGATGGTGATGACTTTAAGCATGTAAATGATCGGCATGGTCATGACACGGGGGATGATTTTATCCGAAGGTTTGGTCAAGTATTACTTACTGCGGTACGTAATCACGATTTAGTGATTCGTATAGGTGGCGATGAATTTATTGTTGTTTTAACAGGGTTAACTCGGGATGATAAGAAAAGGAATACTCAAATGATGGATATTATTCATCGCATCCGTAATGAACTAAAAAAAGGTTGGACGATTGAAGGACATCACTTTGCTCCAACAGCATCCATTGGAATCGCTTATTTTCCGGATCACGGTCAAACATTAAATGAATTGCTAGAATTAGCAGATCAAGCTTTGTATAAAGCGAAGGAAATCGGAAAAAATAATCTCTATATTACTGACATTTAATCAATTATGCTTCGGCATATTTGCCGCTGTCGCTTCGGTTTCACGCAGATAAACAATGCGTCCACTTCTTTTAGAAGTTAAAAAAGTCTGTACTACAAGTAGTTGCTTGTGGTACAGACTTTTTGTTTGATGGTATGCTATAACCGTATTAAAGAGGAAACCCCTCTTAGTTAATTTAAATTAGAAGGTGATGAAATGCCTAAAAAAATACTTCTGGTGGAAGATGAGAAGCATATAGCTCGTTTTGTGGAGCTAGAATTAAAGCATGAAGGCTATGATGTATTAGTTGCTTTTGATGGACGTGAAGGACTTGAGCTAGCTGCATCCGAAAATTGTGATGTGCTGTTATTAGATGTGATGCTACCGGGGATAAATGGAATTGAAATTTGTCGTCGGATACGTTTACAGTCAAAGGTACCTATTATATTGTTAACGGCACGAGATGCCGTGATGGATCGCGTAGCTGGCTTAGATGCTGGTGCAGATGACTACATAGTAAAACCATTCGCTATTGAAGAACTATTAGCTAGAATTCGTACTATTTTACGTCGGGTGTCACCTGATGAAAAAATGGGAGGATCATTACATTTTCGAGACATCGAAATTGATATTGAGGCCTATGAAGTTATTGTACAAGGGAACAAGCTTGATTTAACGAAAACAGAATATGATTTACTCAAATTATTAATAGAACATAAAAATAAAGTTTGTACACGAGAGCTAATTTTAACCTCTGTTTGGGGGTATGATACGGATATAGAGACAAATGTCGTAGATGTATATATTCGGCATTTACGAACAAAACTACCGGGTGATGTGAATGCCTATATCGAAACCGTTCGTGGGGTTGGGTATGTGATGCGTGAATGAAAAAATGGAGAGATTATTTAGTCAATCAGTCATTACAAAGAAAATGGATGCTAACATCTAGTGCTGTTATATTTTTTAGCTATACAATTATTTGTATTGTCGTATATATTTCACTTCATACATGGCTATCAAATGATGAGGCCAGTAATATCAAACGAACAAGTGATGATTTGGTGTATTTTTTAGAGTCACAGGGACCCAATCTTACCATACAGGAAATTCAGCAAAATAAAGGTCTTATAGATTCTATTGCTGATCGTGATCAAACCATTAGAATGTTTAATTTAGATGGCGTTCAGATTCTTCGTATTAATAATACTTCTCAGGCTGCACCGCTTACTTCAATGGGGGAAATCATTGATATGACGATTGATAAAAAAGATGTCTTTGTCATTAATGAACCAATTCAACTTGGTTTCTTTCAAGGATATATTCAGGTGATTCATCCATTATCAAAGTTCCAGTCTTTGATGCATTATTTATTGACGACGATGTTAATAGCGGGCTTAGGAGCATTATTGTTGTCAGCATCTATTGGCTATTATCTTGCCAATTATTTGATGAAACCACTACGTACGTTACGTTCATCGATGAAAACCGTTATGGATAAAGGATTTAATGAACCAATTCAATTAACTTACACCTCTCATGATGAGATAGGTGATTTATTGAAAATGTACAACACGATGATGAATGAATTACAAATTTCATTTGCACAGCAGCAACAATTTGTTGCAGATGCCTCTCATGAGTTACGAACGCCTATTCAAGCAATTGAAGGGCATCTCTCCCTTTTGAAAAGATGGGGGAAGGATGATCCGGAAATTTTAGAGGAATCTATTGATACTTCGCTAACGGAAATTGCACGAATGCGTAAGATGATCGAAGAATTACTAGAACTTGCTCGTCGTGAGGAAAAAGATATCGATTGTGAGGCTGATGCAGTAGCTGTAATAGAATCAGTTATAGAGGAGACAAGACTCCTTCACCCAGAAGCTCGAATAACGCTGTCGAATGATGAGGAAATAGGGCGGATATTTATAACAGAAAATGCACTTAGCCAAATTGTTCGTAATATAATAGAAAACGCAATTCGTTATTGTGAAATAACTCCTCAAATTCAAATTTCACTAGCTGTTTCAGGAAAGGAAATGTTGTTAAGGATAGAGGATAATGGAATTGGAATAGTGGAGGAAAATATTCCATTTATTTTTGACCGTTTTTATCGGGTTGATGAGGCCAGAAATCGTCAAATCGGAGGTACTGGCTTAGGACTAAGTATTACGAAAATGTTACTAGAAAAATACAATGGCTCTGTAGAAGTCAAGAGTGAAAAAAATGTTGGAACCGTTTTCTTCATGAAATTCCCGCTAAAATATTGAGAAAAATACACGCTTTATTTCATTATTCTATCCTTTGGGAAAAAATTTGCTTAATTTGCTAAAAAGAGTTGTATTTTTTGTGAAGAGTAGTAAGATTGAGATGGAAAAAACGTTCTTTAAATTATGGGTATGTTGTGTTAAACATCCTTTTAAAGAGCGGAGAAATATTATATAATTAATTGTAATTTAATTAATGGAACTGCCGAAAGGCAAAATTTGGAGGTCATTTTTCATGTCGAACAACGTTACAACTGTAAGTTCTCCATGGTCAGCTTTCTCTGGTCCTAACCTAGGATATGTGATGGAGCAATACGACTTATTCTTACAGTCTCCTGAAGAAGTAGAACCGGAGTTAGTATTATTATTCCAACAATTTGGTGCACCAGTAGTAGTAGAAGGTGAAGTAGCTGTAGCTAGTAATGCAGCAGCAGCTCCTGCTGGCGATTACAAGAAAGTGTTAGCAGCTGTGAAATTAGCAGATGCAATCCGTACAAACGGTCATTTAGCGGCAGATATTTATCCTTTGAAAAACCGTGAACTACAAACAGCTCAAATTGAAGAAAGCGCGTTCAACTTAAGCGCTGCAGATTTAGCTGAAATTCCTGCAGCTGTCTTCTTCAAAGATGTGCCAGCAAACGTGAAAAATGGTAAAGATGCAATCGATTACTTAAAATCTGTTTATACAGATAAAGTAGCATTTGAATATAATCACGTAGTAACAACAGAAGAACGTGATTGGATTCAAGCACAAATTGAAACAGGCTCATTTAAACAAGCATTAGCTTCTAATGAGAAAAAAGCTTTATTAGATCGTTTAACTCGTGTTGAAAACTTCGAGAAGTTTATTCATAAAACTTTTGTAGGTCAAAAGCGTTTCTCTGGTGAAGGTTTAGATACTCAAATCGTTCTTTTCGATGAAATTTTAAAAACATCTGAAACAAATAACGTTGAAAATGTACGTATTGGTATGGCCCACCGTGGTCGTTTAAATGTGTTAACACACATTTTAAATAAACCATACGACATGATGTTCTCTGACTTTGCACATGTTTCTAATGAATTGTTTATGCCAGAAGATGGTCGCCTTGAAATTACTAAAGGCTGGACTGGTGATGTAAAGTACCACATGGGTGCTTCTTACAACCGTGAATCTGGTATGAATGTTAAACTTGCTTACAATCCATCTCACTTAGAAGTAGGAAATCCGGTTGTTTTAGGTACTGCACGTGCTGCACAAGATGACACTTCTAAACCAGGGCAAGCTATTCATAACCGCACTAAAGGATTAGGTATTCTTGTGCATGGTGACGCTGCGTTCCCAGGTCAAGGGATCGTAACAGAAGTATTAAACTTTGCAAAAACTGAAGGGTTCACTACTGGTGGTACAATTCACATCATTGCTAACAACATGATCGGATTTACAACTGAATTACAAGACTCTCGTTCATCTGTTTACTCTTCTGACCCAGCAAAAGGTTACGAAGTACCAGTTGTGCATGTAAATGCAGATAGCCCTGAATCTGTAACTTTAGTTGGTCGTTTCGCAGCTAGCTACCGTCAAAAATTCGGTAAAGATATAATCGTTGACCTTATGGGTTACCGTCGTCATGGTCACAATGAAACGGATGATCCGACTGTAACAAACCCTGAAACATATAAATTAGTTGCTAAACATGAACCAGTTCGCGCTTTATACGGTGCTCAATTAGCGGCTGAAGGTGTAGTTTCTGCTGATGAAGTAGCTGCACTAGATAAAGCTATTTATGCAGAAATGCAAGCAGCTTATGATCATGTAAGAGAAATGGCAGATAAAGATGAGCATAAACATTTAGAAATGCCAGAAGAATTAAAAGTAGAATGCCCACAAATTGATACAGCAGTTGGTGCGGAACGTTTAGAAAAAATTAATGAAGAGCTTTTAGTGTTTGAAGAAAACTTTGAACCACAGAAAAAACTTGGCAAAATTTTAGAAAAACGCCGTGATGCATTTGCTTCTGCAAAAATCGATTGGGGTCATGCAGAAACTTTAGCTTATGCAACAATTATTCAAGATGGCACACCAGTTCGTTTTACAGGTCAAGATGCACAACGTGGTACGTTCTCTCAACGTCACTTAGTGTTACATGACAAAAACAATGGCAATTTATTCACGCCACTTCACCATATTTCAGGTGCAAATGCATCATTTTCAGTACACAACTCTCCACTTACAGAAGCTGGGGTAGTGGGCTTTGAATATGGTTACAATTTAGAAAATGGCCATGTACTATCAGTTTGGGAAGCTCAATTTGGTGACTTTGCTAACATGGCACAAGTTATGTTCGATAACTTTATTTCAGGTGCACGTGCTAAATGGGGTCAAAAATCTGGTCTAGTTATTCTTTTACCACATGGTTATGAAGGTCAAGGTCCAGAACACTCTTCAAGCCGTATGGAACGTTACTTACAAATGTCTGCTGAAAACAACTGGTTCGTAGCAAACTGCTCTAACGCAGGTAACTACTACCACTTATTACGTCGTCAAGCAGCATTATTAGGTACAGAAGGCGTTCGTCCACTTGTGGTTGTATCACCTAAGTACTTACTTCGTCACCCATTAGCTGCAGCGAATGCTGATCAATTAGCAAATGGTTCATTCCAAGAAGTAATTGAGCAACCAGGCCTAGGTTCAAAACCAGAAGCTGTAGAGCGCATTGTTTTAGGTTCAGGTAAAGTCATGATCGACATTGCAGACCGTATTAAAGACGGTGAAGGCTTCGATCACGTACACATTACTCGTGTAGAACAACTTTACCCATTCCCAAAAGAGCAAGTTGCTGGTATTATTGCTAAGTATCCTAATGTAAAAGAAATCGTTTGGGTACAAGAAGAACCTAAAAACCAAGGTTCTTGGAATTATGCATTAGAAACATTACACGACCTTTCAGAAGGTAAAAAGCTACGTTATGTAGGCCGTCCTGCAATGAGCTCGACTTCTGAAGGTGATGCAGATTCTCATAAAGCAGCTCAAGCCGCACTTGTAGAAGAAGCAGTTGCTGAGCCTGTAAAGGTTAAATAATCACATAATAACTATTAAAAGCCGGGCTACTTGCTTAGGCAGTAGCCCTTTTATGTGCACCAATGCACGTTAATTAAAGGAGGAAATGAAAGTGGCTGAAATTAAAGTCCCTGAATTAGCAGAATCGATTACAGAAGGTAGTATCGCACAGTGGGTTAAAAAAGTGGGCGATCGCGTTGAAAAAGGTGAATTCATCGTTGAACTTGAAACAGACAAAGTAAACGCTGAAATCATTTCTGAAGAAGCTGGAGTTTTAACTCAAATTTTAGCTGAAGAAGGCGATACTGTACTTGTAGGTCAAGTAATCGCAGTTGTAGAAGCTGGCGAAGGTGCAGCACCTGCTCCGGCGGCTCCAGTTGAGGCAGCACCAGCACCAGCACCAGCAGCACCACAAGCGGCACCTGCCCCAGTTGCAGCAGCTCCAGTTGTAGAAGAAACTTCTGGTGAGCGTGTAATCGCATCTCCAGCAGCACGTAGACTTGCTCGCGAAAAAGGTATTGACCTTGCTGCTGTATCTCCAGTAGATCCACAAGGACGTGTACGTGTACAAGACGTTGCAGCTCATGGTACAGCTCCAGTAGCAGCACCACAAGCAGCACCAGCAGCACCTAAAGCAGTTGCAGCTGTAGATGAATCACGCGTGACAGTTGAGAAAATGAGCCGTCGTCGTCAAACAATTGCAAAACGCTTACTTGAAGTAAAACAATCTACAGCAATGTTAACAACATTCAACGAAGTAGATATGACAAACGTTATGGCTTTACGTTCTCGTAAAAAAGACCAATTCTTCGAGTCAACTGGCTCCAAACTTGGTTTCATGTCATTCTTCACAAAAGCTGTAGTTGCAGCACTTAAAAAATACCCATATGTGAATGCACAAATCTCTGGTGATGAAATTCACTTAAACAACTTCTTTGATATTGGTGTAGCTGTATCAACAGAAGAAGGTTTAGTAGTACCAGTAGTACGTGACGCTGACCGCAAAAACTTTGCTGAAATTGAAGATTCAATTGCAGATCTAGCGAAAAAAGCACGCGACAAAAAATTAGGTTTAGCTGATCTTTCAGGTGGCTCATTCACAATTACAAATGGTGGGGTATTCGGTTCATTAATGTCTACACCTATCATGAATGGTACACAAGCTGGTATCCTTGGTATGCACTCTATCAAAAAACGTCCAGTTGAAGTGAATGGTGAAGTAGAAATTCGCCCAATGATGTACTTAGCTCTTTCTTATGACCACCGTATTATCGATGGTAAAGATTCTGTAGGCTTCCTTAAAACTGTTAAAGAATTACTTGAAAACCCAGAAGATTTATTATTAAATTCTTAATACCTGAGTTTGATAAAACCTTGCGAACATTGAAGTGACCCCTAAAAGTTAGACACGGTTATTTCATTAGGCAGCTTGGGTAAAATGAGTTCGGTATTGCACCGGACTCATTTTTAATTTTGCCT
>NZ_JBNNUX010000008.1:101244-155293 GCF_050280145.1 Lysinibacillus sp. NPDC093688 | reverse complement strand
AGGCTAAAAGCATCACGTCCTGTGATAACGCCTTCGTGACCAACATCCTGTTGCCCCGACGCCCCCAGGAAGCTTTGCTCTGTGCGAAAGCGTAGTGCTAACGTAGCGGCAGCAACAAAGCGCCCAGTCGGAACGGAAATCAACCCACGTTATGGTAACAAGCCAATTTTTTTGATTTTTTTCTTGACCTTAACGTTGCGTAAAGATTTACAGTAGTTGTAGAGGGGGTGAACAGTGTGGAATTTACAATTCAAGAGCTTGCTCAATTATCCGGGGTTAGCACAAGAACACTACGCTATTACGATGAAATTGGATTACTGAAGCCAGCAAGAACCAATGAGGTGGGCTATCGATTTTACGGACAGTTTGAAGTTGATATGCTCCAGCAAATTTTATTTTATAGAGCATTAGATATAAAGCTAGCAACCATTAAGGAAATTATTCAATCGCCAGATTTCAAACATACAGAGGCACTCAAAACCCATCGTACGGCTTTACTGAAACGCAAAGAACAGCTGGAAAAGATATTACAAACAGTGGAAAAAACCATTCAATCTATTGAGGAGGAACAACCAATGACAAATGATGAGAAATTTATTGGATTTAAAGAGAAGCTAATCGAGGAAAATGAAAAGCAATATGGTCAAGAAATCCGTGCAAAATATGGTGACAAAACGGTTGATGCATCGAATGCGACGCTAATGAATATGACCGAGGAACAGTATGAGGCTATGCAGCAGCTAGAACAGCAATTATTTGCTCGTTTAAAAGAAGCGATGGCAATCGGTGATACAAACAATGATGTGGCAATGGAGGTAGCGGAGCTTCATAAACGTTGGCTTAGCTTTTCATGGTCACAATATTCTAAGGAAGCACATGCAGGTATAGCACAAATGTATGTAGCGGATGAACGCTTTTCCGCTTATTACGATGAACGTGTTTCTAAAGGAGCAGCACAATATTTACACGATGCCATCCTCAATTTCACTATGGCGTAATTATAGCTGACGTTTCGCTTCCGCTACAGAAAACATTGCCTGAATAAAAGATAAATTATCAGGCGTGTTGAATAGGGAAATATAGGTTTATTATTGGCTGATAAAAGTATATTTTTTGTTGATATTTTGCTAATGTATGTCCATTTTAACTGATTGTAGCGTAGGGCTACTCGACGCCCGCAGGAAAGCGAGTAGCCTGTTGCGGAAATCAGAGCCTTCAAATTAATTAGAATGGATACAAATGGTTAATCAACTCGATTGATAAATTATACAAAAAAAATAAGTGTCTCCTTCTCATGCTTAATGTTTTAGAAATATTAATTTAGGAAAAAATGAAGGCATGAGGAGGAGATTTTTTTGAACCCACAAGTAATGGAAAAATTAAAAAAGCAATTAGAGCAGGAACTACAGGAAATAGAACAGCAACTGGAGGAATCAGAGCGTCCACAAGCGACAGAGCTATCTAATTATGATAATCATCCAGCTGACAATGCAAGTGATTTAACGGATCAGCTAACGGAAATGGCGATTGATGAGCACCGCGGTGACGAAGCTGAGGAAATAAAGGCGGCACTACAAGCGATGGAGGATGGTACATATGGTAAATGCGCTGTATGTGGTGAAGAGATTCCGATTGGTCGCTTAGAAGCTATGCCGAAAGCACTGACATGTGTTGAGCATGCGGAGCACAAAGAAGATAATTTAAGGCCAGTAGAGGAAGATGTGTTATCTTCTACCCCAAAATCGGATGATTTCATAGAACTTGAGGAATTTGGCTCTTCTGATACACCACAAGATAAAAGTTAGTAAGCATTTTCACTCACAGGCAGTATAATAGCTGTATGGGGTGAGGATATGGACATAATTGATTTACATTGCGATGCTCTATTGAAATTAACAACTTTAGAAGCGGCAAAATTTGAAGATGATGTACGTCTGCAAGCTAATCGAGAGAGATTACATTTAGGGCGAGTTAAAGCACAAGTATTTGCTATTTTTATAAATCCTAAAATTCCGCAAAGCATGCAATTTTTAGAGGCGGTGCGGCAAATTGAAGCCTTCCATACACATGTATTACAAACTGAGGGCATGGTGCATATTACGGATTGGTCTCAATTAGATACTTTAGCTCCGCATGAAATTGGTGCCATTTTAAGCTTAGAGGGCTGTGGTCCAATCGGTGAAGATTTAGCAAAGCTTTCTGCTGTTTTAGACGCAGGTGTGAAGCTTGTTGGCCTAACGTGGAATGAAGAAAATGCAGTAGCCCACGGTGCTGAACAGGATGCAAGCCTTGGTTTAAAATCATTTGGTAAAGAAGTTATAAACTTGCTAAATGAGAGAGATATCATTATCGATGTCTCACATTTAAATGAACAGAGCTTTTGGGATGTCTTGCCACTAGCAAAGCATCTAATTGCGAGTCATAGTAATGCACGTGCAATTTGTGATCATCCTAGAAATTTAACGGATGCTCAGGCGAAAGCACTTGTTAAGCATGGTGGTCATATACATGTCGTTTACTACCCGACTTTTATCCATGACAAAGCTATGATGGATGATTTAGTAGCGCATGTGAAGCATCTAGCGAATATAGTAGGGGTAGAGCACCTTGGACTAGGTTCAGACTTCGATGGTATAGATGCTACTGTCAAAGGATTAGCGCACGCAGGAGAGGCACAAAATTTGTTAGAGGCATTACATGAACACTTTTCAATCGAAGAAGTTTGCGGTATTGCAAGTAATAATTTTCGACGCTATGTAAAAGATGCAGCAACCTTTTAAGGTTGCTGCATCTTTAATATGGATCATCTTAATAAAAGAAATATTGAATTAATAAACCGATTGCTAAGAGGAAGCCGAAGAATGTATTTGTTTGCGCTGTAAATTTCATCGCAGGCATCACTTCTTTAGCTTCTTTTTTATCGCGGAAAATTTGAATCGCACGAAGTGGCTTTGGAACACTTAAGAAAATGATTAGAGCCCAAAAGGTAATACCGTCAATTGCTACAAGAGCGATTACCCATAAGTACGAAATGATAAAAAAGCCAGATAGGACAGAAATGGCATTGTCTCGGCCCACTAAAATAGCAAGCGTTTTTCGACCACCCTCTGTATCGCCAACGATATCACGAATATTGTTGGACAGCATGATTGCCCCAACTAAAATCATACTAGGTACTGAAAGCAAAACAGCATCAAAAGTTACTGTAAGTGTTTGAATATAAAAGGCGATTAAGACAATACCCATTCCCATAACAGCGCCAGATACAAGTTCTCCGAATGGTGAATAGGCTATAGGATAAGGTCCTCCAGTATATAAAAAACCGACAAGCATACAAACAAGCCCGACGGCGGCAAGCCACCAAGAGGTAGAGGCACATATGTAAATGCCAAGCAGCATAGCGATTGCATAAAAGCTTAAGGCAATCATCATAATAGTTTTTGGTTGAACACCGTGACGTACAATCGTTCCACCGATACCGACAGAATTTTCATTGTCTAGTCCTAATTTGTAATCGTAATATTCATTGAACATATTTGTTGCTGCTTGAATAAGCATACTTGCAATGAGCATAGCAAAAAATAGTCCATAATCGATTGTTTGTTTTTCAATTGCTAAGGCAATCGCTGTTCCTAAAAATACTGGAACGAATGAAGCGGTTAAAGTATGTGGACGTGTTAAATGCCACCAAACTTTAAAACCCCTATCAGCTTCAATGACTTTGGTCATAAGGTCTTTCTCTCCTTCAAATGTTGTAGACTATTCTTATTTTATACGAAGAATGAGAAAATGGATAGGTTCACAGCTTATTATATACAGTTCAGATCAATTATGCCTTGGCATAATTGCGTCCGGAATCGGCTTTGTGCTTGCACAAAGAACTCCTTTCCGATTACGTGACATCCGCCGGAGGCTTTTAACTTCTTTCAGCGGCTGTTTGGACACCCGCTGAAAAGTAGCTTAAATCCGCATTCATCTCACCACCTATAGAGGAGGGAGACTTCTGTACCTGTCGCTACGCTTTCGGTACAAAGGACATTTGCTGAAAGAAGTTAAAAAAAATGATACAATAGAACATGCATTTATGAACTGAAAACAATAATTAAGATAATAGCAACAGTACAAAGAATAGGCTGGTAAATAAAAATGACGGCTACTTTAACAAAAGAAAAATGATGTGGTAAAAGTACTAACGCTCACTTTATTATGCAAAGGTTTGGTCAATTTGTGTTATAGAAAAGCCAAAGCAGTTAAAATTTATATTGAAAGTTAGAACGAGTACAAAACATACCGTGCGTCATTCATTATGTACATTGCAACAACGGAGGTAATTTTCATGCAACAGAAGTGGTACCAAGCCACAGAGGTAGAAGTGGACTCTTTGGGCCAAAGCCTTCATTTTTATATGGAAACAATTGAGGTAAGTCGCTTATCGGCGCTCGCATTTTATGCGGCGGGCGAGGAGCATTATAAAGGTGAACGATTTTATTGGCAAAATAGAGAAAAAACAATGACATTAGTAGGGCTAGGACATGCCTATACGATTCAAAATAACGCCAAAAATGATCGCTACGATGCAATAGAAGCTGAATGGAAAAGTTTAACGAAAAACTGTGTTAAGGGACAAAGTGAGCTACAGCCAATTTTGTTTGGCGGATTTACATTCGATCCACAAAATAATGTTGCTGGGGAGTGGACAGACTTTCCGGAGGCTTTTTTTGCGCTCGCAACATATCAGCTTGTCATACGTGATGACAAAGCGTTTGTAAGTATCCATCTTATTTCAAAAAATGGGCAGGCAGAGTCTCAGTTTGACGCGTTACGTAAAGAGCGAGATCATTTAATTCATGCTGCTCAGGTAAAAGAAGTGAAAACGTATTCAAAGCCTGAAATCACAAGTTATTTTGAGCCATATAAGGAGCCATATTTAGCGTCGATTGACCAAGTAACAGCATTGATTAAGCAAAAGAAGGCAGATAAAGTTGTTATTGCACGCTCACTAGCATTGCAATTTAAAGAAGAAGTTTCTTCACCACAAGTACTATCACAAATTATTCATGAGCAGCCAGAGAGCTATTTATTTGGTTTAGAGCGTCAAGAATTATTGTTCTTTGGTGCGTCCCCTGAACGTCTTGTAAAAGTAGAAAAGGGCCGCGCCTTTTCATCTTGTGTGGCAGGTTCTATTAAACGTGGTAAGACGGCTGAGGAAGATGAAGCCTATGGACAAAGCTTATTAAATGATTCGAAAAACGGTGGCGAGCATCAATATGTTGTCGATATGATTGCGGAAACATTCCGTAAAAATTGTGTGGAGATGAACGTACCAGATAGTCCTCGCTTACTAAAGATTAGAGATATACAACATTTATATACACCTGTTGAAGGTCAGTTGAATAATGAGGCAACCATCTTACAACTGACAAAGTCTTTGCATCCAACGCCAGCTTTAGGTGGTGTGCCAAGGAAAGAGGCAATGGCAGCTATACGTAAGTATGAGCCTATGAATCGTGGACTTTACGCAGCTCCAATTGGTTGGGTAGATGCTGAAGGCAATGGGGAATTTGCAGTGGCCATTCGTTCGGCCGCTTTACTTAAGGATAAAGCTTATTTATATGCTGGTGGCGGTATAGTAGCAGATTCAGAGCCGCAATCTGAATATGAGGAAACATTAGTGAAATTCCGTCCAATGCTTCGTGCGCTAGGAGGACAATTACATGAGTGAACGAGAAATGTTAACGGATTATGTTTATAAAATGGTAGCTTCATTAGTGCAAGCTGGTGTTGAAAACGTTGTTGTCAGCCCTGGCTCACGTTCTACACCTTTAGCTTATGCATTTGCTTCAACGAAACAGCTTCATATGTATCGTCAGGTTGATGAGCGATCTGCTGCCTTTTTCGCGTTAGGAATTGCAAAGGCGACAGCAAAACCAGTTGTTCTTTTATGTACATCGGGAACAGCTGCGGCAAACTATTTTCCTGCCATTGTTGAGGCAAGCTATGCTCGTGTACCGTTAATTGTCATCACAGCTGATCGTCCACATGAATTGCGAGAGGTAGGTGCACCACAGGCTATCAATCAGCCGAATTTATATGGCACGCAAGTCAAATGGAGCGTGGATTTCCCGTTGGCAGATGATGCAGCACCAACATTGCCGTTTATCGAGCGCCATATTGCCCGTGCAGTGGCGATTGCAATGAGCGCACCATTTGGACCAGTGCATATAAATGTACCGTTTAGAGAGCCTTTGTTGATTGATTTTCGAGAGGAACTTCCAGAAGCGACATTTAAGCACAGTAGTATGGGTCAGTTAATACCTTCAATGGCGACTCAACAAGAGCTGTCGGAGATTTTACGTGCAACTAAAAGAGGTTTCGTTATTATTGGTGAGCTAGCACTTGGTACAGATTTATCAATTATGTGGGAGTTTGTTCGCCAATTGAAATGGCCGGTCATTGTCGAGAGTCTATCTAATATGCGCTCGTCTGTCCCAGAGGATTGCCTGCCATATATTGTCACAACGTACGATGCAATTATGAAAAGCGAAGATTTTAAAGCATTAGTTAAACCAGATACGGTACTTCGTTTAGGAGCACAGCCTGTTTCTAAATTTATTATGCAATTTATTACTAAGTCTCAGCCGGATGCTTATATTGTTGTCGATGAAGATCCGATGTTCCGTGATGCTACAGGTGTGTCTACTCATTTTGTTCATGCAAGTATTGGTGAGTGGCTCACGCAATTAGAAATCTCTGAAACAGCACTAGAAGCAGCGTATTTAGCTGAGTGGCAAGATGCTAATGATATAGCACTAGAGTATATTGAACACTATTCTGATGGTGCAATTGATGAGGGAGCAATGGTAAGTCGATTACTAAAAATGATTCCTAATGGCAGTGATATTTTTGTTAGTAGCAGTATGCCAGTGCGTGATATTGATACGTTTTTAATGGCGACACCGAAGGATCTCCGTATTGTTGCGAATCGTGGAACGAATGGTATTGATGGCGTCGTATCGACTGCAATGGGCTTTAGTCAAGGAAATAACCGCGAAACCTACTTGCTTATTGGCGATTTAGCCTTTTTACATGATGTCAACGGGCTAATTGCTTCAAGATACCAGGAATGCAATCTGACAATTATCGTTATGAATAATGATGGCGGCGGTATTTTCTCTTATTTACCACAATCTACAGTCGAGGCACATTATGAAGATTTATTTGGCACGCCAACTGCCCTTAAATTCCGTGATATTGCCAATATGTATGATATGGACTATATACGCGTAGACGATATTTCAGAGCTATCAGTAAAGTTCACAACGGTCAAAAAACGACCAATGCGCTTAATCGAAATTTTCACGAACCGAGAGGAAAATGTATATGCGCATCGGGCACTGTGGAATCGCATTAATGCGGGGTTAAAAGCATGGCAAAGCTAATGGTTCGAGGGCTTGAAACGAACGTGGAAACCTGGAATGAAGAAGCGGAGCAAACGCTCGTTGCATTGCATGGTTTTACAGGTAGTACGGCTACATGGCGGAATTTAGCGAAAGCTCTACCTAGTGTACGTGTTATTGCCATTGATTTAATTGGACATGGTCAAACGGCTATACCTCAGCAAATTAGTCGTTTCTCTATGCAAGAGCAAATCCAAGATTTAGAGGAAGTTTTTTGCCAGTTAGAGCTTAAGAAATTTACGCTGCTAGGCTATTCGATGGGAGGAAGAGTTGCATTATCGTATGCAACCTCCTACCCTGAACGCATTAGAAAGCTAATTTTAGAAAGTGCTTCGCCAGGTTTACGAACTGTAAAGGAACGTTCTGAACGTTGTGTGAGGGACAACGCTCTCGCTGAAAAAATAATTAGTAATGGTTTGTTATCATTTGTCAATGCATGGGGGAACATTCCTTTGTTTGAATCTCAAAAGCGTTTACCAGACAATGTGCAAGAAGCGATTAGGTTCGAGCGACTTTCTCAGAAGGAGGAAGGCTTGGCAGGTAGCTTACGAGGCATTGGTACTGGAAGTCAACCGCCGAATTGGATGTCATTGGAGAAACTTGAATTTCCTGTGCTTTTAATTACAGGTTCACTTGATGAGAAATTTTGTAAAATAGCACTGGAAATGAAAGCGTTATTAAAAAATGCCAAGCATATGACAGTAAATGACGCAGGACATGCAATTCATGTGGAAAATCCCGCTGATTTTGCTACAATAGTAGAGGAGTATTTAACTTCTTTCAACACCAATGAAAGAAGTTAAAGCCTCCGGCGGATGTCATGGAATCGGAAAGGAATTCTTTGTGCTTGCACAAAGCCGATTCCAGACGCAATTATGCCGAGGCATAATTGATCGTAATGTTATTTTTACGTTATCGCCTCGATTTTGAACGAGACGAATTTAATTATTAGGAGGCAATTCAATGACACGTCAATGGACAAGTTTACATACTTATGAAGACATTAAGTATGAGTTCTATAACGGTATCGCAAAAATTACGATTAACCGTCCAGAAGTACGCAACGCATTCCGACCAAAAACGGTAATGGAAATGATCGATGCTTTTTCACGTGCACGTGATGATAAAAATGTTGGAGCTATCATTTTAACTGGTGAAGGTGAGCATGCCTTCTGTTCAGGTGGAGACCAAAAAGTACGCGGTCATGGCGGCTACGTTGGTGAAGATGAGATCCCACGTCTAAACGTTCTTGATTTACAACGTTTAATCCGTGTTATTCCAAAACCTGTAGTAGCGATGGTTGCAGGCTATGCAATCGGTGGAGGACACGTATTACACGTTGTCTGTGACTTAACAATTGCTGCTGACAACGCTCGCTTTGGACAAACTGGACCAAAAGTTGGTTCATTCGATGCTGGGTATGGCTCAGGCTATCTTGCACGTATTATCGGTCATAAAAAGGCGCGTGAAATTTGGTTCCTTTGCCGTCAATATGATGCACAGCAAGCACTTGATATGGGATTAGTTAACACAGTTGTTCCTTATGAGCAATTAGAAGATGAAACTGTACAATGGTGTGAAGAAATGCTACAAATGTCTCCAACTGCTCTACGCTTCTTAAAAGCAGCAATGAATGCAGATACAGACGGTTTAGCAGGTCTTCAACAAATGGCTGGCGACGCTACTCTTCTTTACTACACAACAGATGAAGCTAAAGAAGGTCGTGACGCATTTAAAGAAAAACGTCAACCAGATTTCGGTCAATTCCCAAGATTCCCTTGATGATCTGAAGCGATAAACGGCTCGTATCTTAATGAGATACGAGCTTTTTGTATATCTAAACGGGTAAGACGGATAGACTTGTCAGAGTGACGGAACTCCATGTCCAACTGATGGATAATCCGATGAAACGGTAAGATTAAGGCAGATTGGAGGAATAACAAGTTGTATCTAAATTGGATTTTACAGAGAGCGTATTTAACACCTTTACGAAACGGTTTAACATATAATGAGCAGACTTGGACATTTCAAGAGTTAAATGATTTATCTTTAAAACGTGCTCGTCAACTTACAACATTAGATATTAAGCAAGGAGACCGTATTGCAATAATGGGGCCGAGTAAGCCTTCTCTTGTCATTATGATGTATGCTTGTATGCATTTACAATGTGAAATGGTCATGTTAAATCGTAGGCTAACACAGGATGAAATTGCCTATCAGCTAGAGGATTCTAAGGCTATGGCAGTATTAATTGCAGATGAGGATATAGAAAAATTACCATCACATACGACTTATTATTTATTTTCTACTATAGAAAAAAGTACAGAAACGGCTATTGATATTACGAAAGAATGGTCTTTAAACCAAACAACATCGATTATGTACACATCTGGTACGACTGGTTTTCCGAAGGGCGTTTGTCAAACAGTAGGAAATCACCAGGCAAGTGCAACGGCCTCAGTTTTAAATATAGGCTTGCATGCGGATGATACTTGGTTATGTGCTGTACCGCTTTTTCATATTAGCGGCTTTTCTATTTTAGTGCGTTCACTGTTATACGGTAATAAAGTGCATTTATATGATCAATTTGATGCAGAAGCCATTTCCCAAAATATAATGGATGGCGAGGTTACACATATGTCAGTAGTCGCGGTCACGTTGGAAAGGATTCTACATACCCTTGAACAGAAAAATGCGCAAGCTTCACCGAAATTTAAAATGATGCTAGCAGGTGGTGGACCTGTACCGGTGGATTATTTAAAGAGAGCGCATGCATTACATTTAGCTGTAGCTCAAACATATGGTATGACTGAAACTTCGTCGCAAACTGCAACATTAGCGAATGAAGATGCGATGAAAAAAATTGGTTCAGCGGGAAAACCATTATTTTTTAATCAAATTCGCATTGCTGAGCCGAATGACAATGGTGAAGGTGAGATTTGTATACGTGGTCCACATGTTACACCAGGGTATATTGGTCGTTTTGCTCAAAAAGGTGCAACGATTGATGGCTGGCTCCATACAGGGGATATTGGCTATATAGATGAAGATGGTTATTTATTTGTTATTGATCGTCGGGCTGATTTAATTATTTCAGGTGGCGAAAATATTTATCCTGCTGAAATCGAAAATGTGCTACTTACACATCCTGCTGTAAAGGAAGCGGGAGTATGCGGCATCGAGGATGATGAATGGGGACAAGTACCAATCGCCTTTGTTGTATTAAAAGAACATGTTCAGGTAGAGCAAATACAAGCATTTTGTCAAAAGAAGCTTGCGAAATATAAACTACCAAAAGAGATTATTGTTACGGACGAGCTTCCACGAAACGGCGCCAATAAGCTACTTCGTAGAAAATTAATGAACGAATACTAAAAGAAGTTTTCATTATAGGTGTTTGACAAGAAAGATTTAACTTATTTCTGATAGATTTTTAACATGAGGGTAAAGAAATGAATTTTCAAGATTTGATGAAATTTAAAGGGTATATATATTTAAACAAATTGTTTGAACCAGAAGATAATTCATTGAGGGTACTTATCGATAGGTGTAATGTGAACAATACCAAGGAATTCGTGAAAATTACAGATGAGGTTGAAATAGAAGCATCCTCAATTGATGTTGATGATAATATACCAATTCTACAATTAGATTTTGAAACGTATGTTGCTTACTCCATTATTAATGAATCTTTTACGGTAATGGACGATTACGAAATTTCCGATGGCAATCTTTTTAGAATTTACTCTAAATCTAAGTACTTGGATTTTATTAAAGCAGGAACAATTGCTGAAGATATATTTCCTGAAAAGCAGTTCGTTCACTATCAAATTCCTTGTTTAAACCATACAATCGATATTATTTCATATGATGAGCCTAAAATTACTGAAACAAAAAGAATTTAATAAATTTTTACACTAAAAGAGCATCGGAATCGATGCTCTTTTATGTGTCTTGAAAAACAAAATGATTAGGGGAATCTATATAAAGGCTGTGGCGCTTCACTTTTGAAAGACAAAAACCACTTACTGAAATTTCGTTTTATGACTCTATTAGAGTGATATACTATGTGAATTGGTTGATTGGAGTGGAGACAGGGCGACTCCTCGGGGATCAGCGTCACAGATGAGACCCTGCAGCGAGCAAAGCGAGTGAAGCGGCTCATCGGACGCCCCCAGGAAAGCGCCCAGTCGGAACGGAAATCAACTTCTCGCTTTGCAAAAAAGCCATACATAATTTAATTTCATTGAGATAATAGTTTTTTTCAACACTATAAAGGGAAGCCTTCATTTATAAGAAGGCTTCTTTTATTCGTTTTAACTTCTTTCCGATTCCGGACGCAATTATGCAGAGGCATAATTGATAAGTCATTTTTAGTAAACTTTTAGGATTAAATTAATCATTCATTAACATAATAAGAAATGACAGGCATAAACTAGTTATTAAAGGAGAATGACTCATATGAGAAAATATATATATAATGTTGTCATTATATTATTTGTTCTACAAATGAGTCATGTGCAAGTATTCGCAAACTATGAACAAAAAAACATTGCAACAGCCAATTCAATAGAATCACTACAATATCAAATTCAAAACCAAGTCATGCAATTAACTACTGAATTTGACATTCGTTATACTGGTAATACGACGGAAATAAAAGATGAACTATCAGAGCTTATTAAACATGCTATTCAAGATCCATATATTTACGCCAATATTTCTAGTTTTAAATGGAAATATGAAGGATATGCCAATAATATCGTCATTAGATTTGAGTTTACCTATCATATTTCACAGCAAGAGGAAGCGTTTGTAGAACAGACTTTGACGAATATTATTGCACCTATGCATGGATTAAGTGAATTGCAAAAAATACAAGCTGCACATGATTTTATCGTCCTATCTGCTGAATATTCAAAGGAAACCGAAGGAAGTCCATATTCTCCCTACACATTGCTTACAGAAAAGAAGGGAGTTTGTCAGGCATATGCTCTAGTGCTTTATCGAATGCTAGAGATGCAAGGCTTTGAGGTACAATATGTGCCAGGAAAAGTAGGGGAACAACTACACGCCTGGGTCTTAGTAAAGCTTGATAATGCATGGTATCATATCGATGTTACTTGGGATGATCCGTTGCCTGATCTGAAGGGTGAGGTACGTTATAATTATTTTTTAGTTTCTGATCGCCAATTAGTACAGGACCACTCTTGGGACTATTCGAGTTTCCCAGCTGCTACAAGCGAAGCCTATATCGATTTACAAGAAAAAACAAAGATTAAAGTTCTTACAAAACCAATGATGGATAGTCAGTTTACCTTTGAAAAAGGGCTGTCCGTTTTAAGTAAAAATAAACAAATAGTAAAGCCATTAATAGAACAGCCTATACTGTTTTTGAAAGGTAATAAAAGCGAAAAGAGTGTTCAGGTACATCTAAATGAATGGGAACCAATCATTTTAGAAAGTAATGTAGTCCAAGTAAGGGCTCACCGAAAAATAATACAAAATACTGAGCATAAGAAAAAAGCGCTAGTAAGTGTTGATAGAGCGGAAAAACGAATGCCACAAGAAAAGTACGTCATAACAAAGGAGGTGCCCCATACGATTTTCGGGGCACCTCCTTACTCATTTACTTGTGAACGTTTAAAGCAGTGTTTAAAGTTTTAATATTTCTCTTCATAAGGGTGAAGTAAGTTTCATTTTTCTTCACATCATCTGTTGTTAAAACGCTTAAATTATGCAAGACAAGAGACTCTGCTCCAACTTCTTTTTGGATAACCTCGGCTAATTTAGAAGAGACATTTTGCTCGAATAAAATGTAGTGAATATGCAAATCATTTGCTTTATCAACAATCGTCGTAAGTTCTTTTTGAGAAGGCTCATTTTGCGAGTTTAAGCCAGCTATTGGCACTTGCTTTAAGCCGTATTGTCCTGCGATATAGCCAAATGCTGCATGTGATACGAAGAACGTTTTTTCTTGCGCTTTATCAGCCATTGCTTTAAATTCGTTGTCTAAATCTTGTAGTTCTTTTACCAATGCTTCGTAGTTAGCTGTAAATGTAGCTTTTTGTTCTGGCATTTTTTCAACTAAAGTGTTTTTAATAGAAAGTGCTAAGTCTTGACTGATCGTTGGTGATAGCCAAACATGTGGATCTACATTACCGTGATCATGATCATCATGTCCGTGTCCGTCTTCATGACCGTGATGTGCTTCTTCTTCATCATCATGTGTGTGACCTGTACTCATCGCTAATTTTTCATCTGAAACCTGATCTGCTGTTGCCACCATTGCTACATCTTCATTAGCTAGAGTCTTTTTGGCATTTTCAACAAAGCCCTCTAGCCCTAAGCCGATATAGAAAAATATATCAGCATCTGCTAAGTTCATCATATCTTTTTGTGTTGGCTCAAATGTGTGTTCATTCGCGCCAGCGGGGTAAATAGAAGAAACCTCTACAAAATCGCCACCAATTCGTTGTGCAAAATAACTTAATGGATAAACAGTTGTGTAAATAGTCAATTTATCCTTTGTCTCTGACTGTTTGGATGTTGATGATTTATCCCCACAGGCAGCAGTGAATAGGGCAAGAACTGTAACTAAAAATAACAAAAATATTTTTTTCATCTGATAGTATACCTCTTTATAATAGTAATCATTACGATTTGTTTTGAACATTTTCTATAATAACGCACATCTGAAAAAAGCACAAGAAAAAATGACCCTCGAAAATTAATTCTTTTTCGAAGGCCATTTTTCAGGTACTGGATCAAAGCCACCTGGATGGAATGGTTGGCATTTTGATATACGTTTAATCGTTAAATAGAATCCTTTAATGGCACCGTGTTTTTGAAAAGCTTCAAGTCCATAGGAAGAGCATGTAGGATGGAAGCGACAGGATGGCGGCGTCATGGGTGATATAAATTTTCTGTAAAACTTAATGAGCCATATAAAGGGATATTTCATATTTTTTTGTCCTCTTGTTGAGCGTTGATTTGCTTAGGTTTAGCATCGATAGTTTGTGTAAAGAAATTGCTTTTTTTCTTCAACAGGACAATGACAGAAACGCCAAACATAAGCATCATCATTGCGATCATAATGATTATTGGTAATGGTACTCCCATTGCGTTCACTCCAAATTCTATTTGTTAATACTATTATAAAAGAATCTCTTAAAAAAATGTACAAATTGAACTAGTCATCATCTCGATGAAAGCTTTGCTGAGGTTTATCGTCAACTGTATGTTTAAAAGCATACGCACGATTGACACTAATAATAGTCGCGACCGTTACTAAAATAACGATGATTGCTGCTACAATTAAGAGTGTGATTAAACTCATGGCATTCACTCCGTTCCTTATTCCTTACTTCCTATTATAAATTAGATCATCTACCTTAGTTGTGAAGGAAGTTTGACATTCCAGCGAATAAAACAACACGGTTACCTCCATACTATGGAAAAAGGAGTGTTTTAGGATGGAGCGTCAGCGTGTATATTTTTCACTTGCCAATAGAACGTATTATACTAATCCATATGCAGGACCGTGGAACTTTGAACTCAATATAGATCGCCAAGCATTAGATGTCTTTGAAAAGATTTTTCAGCAAATGCAGATGTTAGAAATTTCAAATGCATGGCGTGCACAATTACCATATATACAATATCATCTTGATAGAGAAAATGATGAAATTGATTTGCGATTAAAAAAAATCTATGCACTTGTCCATGAATATGGGGATGCAGATACGAAGGCATTTGTGGAACAGCTTCCATACTTCAATAAACGTGCCTAAAAGTTAGGGTCACTGAAAACTTCAGTGACCCTACTTTGATAGCTTTTACTTAGAAGCGCTTTTTTCGTTAAGAGAGGATACCGTTAATGAAAGCTAATATTGAAAGCTAATATTGAAAACTACTATTATTGCAATTTCAATGATTAAAATTAAAAGTGTCCCGATACCTACGAGCGTCAATTTCTTTTGAACGTTATTTTCTAATTCACTGATTTGACAAACAGAGCAGCTAAGTGCGACTCTTGATGGATTGACCATTGTCATTAGAGATGAGCTCACATTTTGAGCACTAGCCGCTAGCAGTGGGGAAATTCCAATTTGTTGCGCTGTTGCTGTTTGCAATCGAATAAACATCGTATTGGATGCGGTATTACTTCCCGTTAAAAAACCCCCTATCGCACCGATTAATGGCGTAATCAGCACAAAGTATTGACCAAAAGATTGTGCAGCAACTGATGATAAAACTTGTATCATTTGTGACTGTGACATTATTTCAGAAACGACAATGTATAAAAAAGTCGTGATGATAATGGGGTAGCATTTGTTAATTGTTAATTTAATACTTTCTAAGATGTTGATTCGATTTAATTTAAAAACAACAATGGTAAAAATACAAACGACCATTAGAAAAAAACCTGGAGCATAGAGTGGGGAGAATTGAAAATTATATTTTTCAATCGTTATTGTCCAAGTTGACAAAAATTTTTTTAGTGGAAGTAGCATTCTTGATGTGAATAACAATGTAATAAGTAGTAAGTAAGGTGAAAGATTTTTAAATAAATCTTTTGGACTTTTAGAAAAAGATTTTTTATTCTTCCATTTAATGATAAAAAAGGTTACAGCAATGACTGTTAATGATCCAAATAAACCAGCAAGTTCTACACTAATAAACCAATTACAGAACCAGACAGAAGCCCCTAATAGCAATCCAGTGAAGAGAACACTTGAAAATTTTTCTTTTACAGCTTCCTTGCCCGCACCTATGAAAGTAACTAAAAAAGCGAAATAAATATAAATAGGGATACACATAGATGCGCTCGCGATTCCTAAAGAAGTTAAAGGAATATCTGCTAATGTTGAACCGATAATTGTTCCCATTGCTAAAGTGCCCCATGGAATGATACAAAGACTTATTAGTGCGATAAGAGCTGACTGAATAGGATGAAAACCTAATGCTATTAAAATTGGAGCTATTACAATAACAGCTAAACCAAAACCGCTAATAGACTCTATTAAAGGAGATAGTCCTAAAGCAAGAATCAAAACTTGATAGATGCGATCATTAGTTGAAGTAGAAATGGAAGAGGCTATTTTCTCTATAGCGCCTGCTTTCTCCATTAAATGAAATAAAAGAATACCAAAAAATAAAATATAGGCTACAAGTGATGTGGTAAGAAAGCTTTTAGCAAACGGAGTAGGTAATATTTTTATACTAGTGTGAAAAAGAGGAGAAATTGCAATAGCTGTTGTAATAAGTACTGCTACACAACCTGTGAAAATAGAGGATTTCTTCAGAATGAAAAGCATAAATAAAATACTAACTAGCGGTAAAAGCGCAAATATGACCTTTAACATGAAAATCACTCCTAATGACACTTTTTATACTATAGTATATATAATTTGTTCTATAGTGTAAATGAAGGAGTTGAATTCTAGGGATTTTATTTGTTGATTGTAGCTACGTAATTACACTATAGTAAAAATAAAGGCTCGTTATCATAACGTTGAATTGATTTCCGTTCCGACTAAGTGCTTTCCTGGGGCATCCAGTTGGAACGGAGATCAACTTATAAACATTGCAAATAGTCATCCCAAACTTTTGGTGATGAATCAAAATAAAAATTTATCCAATAGGATAATGAAAAGGAGCGTGAGCAAGTGGGATTTGGAAAGCAAGTAAATATCATTAGAAAGAAAAGGAATATGACATTGCAGGACCTTTCCTCAGTTAGTAAGGTAAGTGCATCTATGCTATCTCAAATAGAACGAGAAGAAAAAAACCCAACCATACAAGTTGCCTGTCAAATTGCTGAGGCTTTAAATACTACTCTATCCGCGTTATTAGAACAGCAAGAGAAAAGAGATATTATTGTCATAAGAAAAGATGAACGACCAGTTTATATAGACGAAAAATCGGGATTCCAGCGTCATTTATTATCCCCATCGTTCCCTTCTAGAGGGATTGAGTTTATTTTGAATATAATCCCTGCAAATAAAGAATCTGGGGTATTTCCTGCCCATAAATCAGGGGTGAAGGAATTCGTTTTTATTAAACAGGGAGCTTTACGAGTTGAATTAGGCAACGGTACTTTTATTGAAGAATTACACGAGGGGGATTCATTCTTTTTTGAGGCCGATACAGAACATAGATTTATTAATTTATCTGCCGAAGAATGTCATTATTTTTTAGTAATAGATTCAACTCAGTTTATGAAATAAGGCTTTAGCAATATAAAAAAGGAGTAGAAGAGTATGTTCTCATTTACAGATTTAAATGGTTTACGAGTGGATTTAAGTTTTATAAGAGGCGAACTGGACGTTGAGCCTAAGCATGTACTTGTTTTATTAAAGCATGAAAATAAGTGGTTATGTACGATTCATAAACGCCGTGGTGTAGAGGTTCCAGGTGGAAAGCAAGAACCTGGGGAAACATTGGAGCAGGCAGCGATTAGGGAAGTATTCGAAGAGACTGGTGTTCATGTGAAAAACCTTAGATGGTTTGCTGAATATGCCGTTCATGATGACATTTTATTTTGTAAAACGGTCTTTACTGCACAGTTTGCGGGGCAGGAGGACGTTGATTTTGATTTAGAAACTTCAGGGATGACTTGGCTAACAGATGAAGAATTTATTAATCATCCAAATTTAAGTTTTCATATGAAGGATGAAGGAATGAAGAAAATGCTGGAGGAGTTGAAACATTATGACCAATGGTAAGATCGTTGAAAAACGTCCTTATCCTTCACCTAATCCAGCTATTCGTTTGACGGAAATCACGTATATGTCACAGGGTCTACGTGTGAAGGGATTATTAGCGGAACCTAAGGCAGAAGGTACATATGATGGCTTTTTATATTTACGAGGAGGCATGCAAAGCATTGGTATGGTTAGACCTTCGCGTGTCACTCAGTTTGCAGCTCAAGGCTTTATCGTTTTTGCCCCATATTACCGTGGCAATCGCGGTGGAGAAGGTCGAGATGAGTTTGCAGGAGCTGATCGTTATGACGCTGTATACGCAGTAGACGTGCTAAAACAGTTCTGTAATGATCATATTCATGTCTATGGTTTTTCACGTGGCGGTATTATGGCACTTTGGACTGCAATCTTACGTAGAGATATTACATCTGTTGTGACATGGGCAGGAGTATCTGATGCAACAGCTACATATTGGGAGCGAACAGATATGCGCCGGATGATGAAACGTGTTATCGGAGGGACGCCTAATCGTGTACCAGAGGCTTATGATGCTCGAACACCACTTTTTGAGGTAGAGCATTTGACAGCTCCTGTCCTTATTATTCATGGCTATCTTGATGAAAATGTAGATATTGAACATGCAAGACAGTTAGAATTTTATTTAAAGGATGCCAATAAAACATATGAGACATGGTATGATCATCGCTACGCTCATCAGTATCCACCGGCCAAAAATAGAGAAACAGTACATGCACTTTGCGAATGGATGAAACGTCAATAAAATATTCAGGTCTGTCTTCCTATTAGTTTCAAGGGATGTAACGATTCTAATGTGCCAACTCAGTTGGACTCACGAAGTTAATGTTTCCGGCCCAAAGGAGAGGTGTGCTTAATTCTTTTAGATTAATATCTTATGTTTAGAGGGGAGAGTATTCTTTGAAATACAAAATAAGTAAAAGACTTAAGATTATTATCGTAGGATTAGTATTGATGATAATCGCTTCCACTTTTGTTTATTATAAGTTTTTAACACCTTCAGCAGATATTCAGCAATACAAGGAATACTATACTTCAAATACAACGCAAAAAACATTAAATCAAGGTGAGGTAAAGGTCACATTTTTAGGAACATCATCTTTATTATTTGATGATGGCAACACACAATTAATGATTGACGGTTTTATTTCTAGGCCGCCCTTATTGAAAATGTTGCCTTTCAGCAATGTAAAAACAGATACAAATACTGCAAATAAAGTCTTTAATAAAATAGGGATTGATAATAATAAACTTCAGGGGTTGTTTATAGCTCATACACATTATGATCATGCGTTAGATTTAGCTTATATCGCTAAACAAACGGGTACACATGTATATGGTTCAGAATCAGCAATTAATATAGGACTTGGTAATGGTATAAACACGAAACAGATGTCTGTATACGAAGTAAATAAGGCTATGCAGTTTGGTGATTTTACCGTTACTGTCCTTCAATCAAAACATTCACCAACCTTTGACGAAGGAGAAAAAATAAAAGAGCCACTTAAACAACCAGCAAAAGCCCTAGATTATCATGAAGATTCTTCATACGATTTCTTGATTACGCATCATCATAAAACATTCTTTGTAAAACCAAGTGCTAACTATATAGAAGGGGCATTAGATGGTATTCGAGCTGATGTGTTATTTTTAGGAATAGGAGTATTAGGTGCTCAGGATCAAGATTTTCAAAACATGTATTATGAGCAAACTGTTCAAAAAGTACATCCGAAACTCATTATTCCAATACATTGGGACGACTTCAACAAACCTTTAACAGATACTCTTGAGGCATTGCCTAAATTTGCAGATAACACAAAAAAAGGATTAGATTTTATAATTCAAAGGACAAAAACGGATAACATTGATTTACAAATACTTCAAGGTTTTCAAAGTATTTATTTCTGATAATATTTAGAGAATTAACTCTAATTTTGATTACCTCTTGCAAAAGTGCTCAGGTAGACTAAAGAATTGCTCGGGTTGACCCCAAAAAACGTTCAGGTGCTATTTAACAGGCACCTGAACGTTTGAAAAAAGGATACTTACTCGACGTATTTTGCTAAAAAGTTATTAATAGTTTTCCAGTAAGAATCACCAGCAATGCTTTCTGCACCGCCATGTCCAGCACCTTCAACTATCATTTTCTCCTTCGGTACATTGGCAGCCTCATATACTTCATTTAGCATATATGACGGAACAAATGTATCATTACTTCCATGAATGAATAGCATCGGCGTTTTCGATTTAGCAACTTGCTCGACTGTATTAGCTTCACCAAGCGTATAGTCAGCTCTTACTTTCGTAACAATAGAAGAGAAGTGCATAATAGGAAATGCCGGTAAATGAAAGATTTCTTGCAATTGGTAGGAGAATTCATCCCAAACTGAGGAATAACCGCAATCCTCAATAATAGCCTTAACATTGTTAGGTAGATCCTCTCCTGAGGCCATCATCACTGTAGCACCTCCCATAGAAATACCATACAAAATAATTTCAGCGTTTTTATCAGAATTGGTCACATTATTAATCCAAGAGACTACATCAAGTCGATCATGCCAGCCCATCCCAATATAGTCACCCTCACTTTTTCCATGAGCTCTTGCATCTGGTATGAGAACATTGTAGCCGGCATCGTAAAAATGCTTAGCATACTTTGACATTTGTGAGCCATCAGATGAATAGCCATGGAAAACAATTGCCCATTTATTTGTTTCGTTTGTATTTTTAAGCGTATAGGCATGTAATTTCAAATCATCAAAAGACTGTACATAAGAATCCTGATAAGTCTCTTTAAACCACTTTTCACTCTCTTCTTTTTCTTTCGCATCCTTAGGATTAACTGCAATTGAATTGATCGGCGCATCAAGCACGGCTGATTTATCTGTATTAGGATTTAAGGCGAGATTATAAAAATAATTCCCTGCAAAAAATCCAGCTCCAACAAACAATACTAATAGAAGACTGATAATGATAATAATCACTTTATACTTTCTTTTCATATATTTCCCCCTAAAACTACTATTATGAATTATACACAAAGTTACCAATATGAAAAGTGAACTTTTTGAAAATAGGGGAAAATAAAAAAGGGAACGACTTGAATCGTTTCCTTTTATAGTGATGAAAAAAAATAGTTAAGTAAATCTTTGTGATTGTTGTGGCATTTTAAAGGTGGGTGATTTCCGTTCTAGGCTACTCGCTTTGTTGTTGCTGTCGCTACGCTTTCGCACAGATAAAACAATTGCTGTCGCTACGCTTTCGCACAGATAAAACATTTGTCGCTGACGCTTCGCTTTCGCCCAGAGCAGAGCTTCCTGTGGGCGAGCGTCGAGCCGCTTCCTCCGCTGCGTTGCTGTCGCTGCGTTAGCACTACGCTTTCGCACGGAAAACATTCGCTCCGTGCAGGGTCTCGCCTGTCTCGCTTTCCCACGGGAGTCGAGTAGCCTTCCACTCCAATCAGCAACAACGTAAAACTTTTATAAATATAAATTAATGTTAAAGGTGAAAGTTATGCTACTCACTATAATCGATCGGAATAGACTTATAACATAGAAAGAGATTGTACATCTGTTGTTGCTGACACTCTGCTTTAGCACAAAAAACATCTGTGGCTAACTCTTCGCTTTCGCACAGAAAACATTTATTTAATTGAAGAAACGTGTAAGAAAATATATGCAAAGTGAAGTGGTTGATTGGAGTGGAGACTGGGCGACTCCTTGGGGATTAGCGTCACAGATGAGACCCTGGAGCGAGCAACGCGAGTGAAGCGGCTCATCGGACGCCCCCAGGAAAGCGCCCAGTAGGAACGGAAATCAACCCCTCGTTTTGCCAAAGTATAATAGTCCTTCAACAACAAAAAAGGGAACGACTGAAATCGTTCCCTTTGCTTAGTAAATTATTTTAATGGACCACCAAGTTTAGTGATAGCTTCAGAAACATTTGAGAATTTCTTGAAGTTTTCGTTGAATAAACCAGCAAGTTCAGTAGCTTTTTTATCATAAGCAGCTTTGTCTGCCCATGCATCACGAGGATTAAGCACTTCAGTTGGTACACCCTCAATAGCAGTTGGAATGTTTAAACCGAATACTGAATCTTGAATTGTTTCAACATCAGTTAATTTACCATCAATTGCAGCGCGCACCATTGTACGAGTGTAAGAAAGCTTCATACGGCTACCAGTACCATATTCGCCACCAGTCCAACCAGTGTTCACTAAGAATACTTGTGCACCATGCTCGTCAATTTTTTGACCTAACATTTCAGCATAAACTGTTGCTGGAAGTGGAAGGAATGGAGAACCGAAGCAAGTTGAGAATACTGGTTCTGGCTCTGTTACACCACGTTCTGTACCAGCAAGTTTAGATGTGAAACCGCTTAGGAAGTGGTACATTGCTTGCTCTTTTGTTAATTTACTGATTGGAGGTAATACACCAAATGCATCAGCTGTTAAGAAGATGATTGTTTTTGGGTGACCTGCAACAGATGGATCAACAATATTTTCAATGTATTGAATTGGGTAAGCTACACGTGTATTTTCTGTTAATGAACCGTCATCATAGTCACAAACTCGAGTTTCTGGATCAACAGCTACGTTTTCTAAAACAGAACCGAAGCGGATTGCGTTGTAGATTTCTGGTTCGTTTTCAGCAGAAAGGTTAATTGTTTTTGCGTAGCAACCGCCCTCAATGTTGAATACACCGTTATCAGACCAACCGTGTTCATCGTCACCGATAAGTTTACGGTCAGGATCCGCTGATAAAGTAGTTTTACCAGTACCAGATAAACCGAAGAATAATGCAACATCACCAGCTTCACCAACGTTAGATGAGCAGTGCATTGAAAGGATGCCTTGTTGTGGTAATAAGTAGTTCATAATACCGAAAATAGACTTTTTGATTTCACCAGCGTATTCAGTACCACCGATTAGGATAATTTTCTTTTCAAGTGATACAATGATGAATGTTTCAGAAGCAGTGCCATCAACGGCAGGGTCTGCTTTAAAATTAGGAGCTGAGATAACTGTGAAGTCAGCAACATGAGAAGCTAATTCTTCTTTAGTTGGACGGATAAATAATTGATGAGCGAACAGATTGTGCCAAGCATATTCATTGATTACTTGGATGCTTAATTGAGAATCTTTGTCAGCACCAGCAAAGCCTTTGAATACGAATAATTCGTCACGTTCTTTTAAATATTTTACTACTTTTACATATAAGTTATCGAACACTTCAGAAGAAATTGGTCGGTTAACTTTTCCCCAGTCAATTTTATCTTTTGTGCTCTCTTCTTCTACCGTATATTTATCTTTAGGTGAACGACCAGTGTATTTGCCAGTTTCTGCACGAACTGCGCCATCTACTGTTAACATAGCTTCACCACGAGAAGTAGCTTTTTCAGCTAATTGTGGTACTGAAAGTTGAACATTAATGTTACTGCCGCTTAATAATTCCTTCAGTTCGTTTGCAATTTCTACTGAATTCATCGATTAAATACCATCCTTTTTTATAGTATTCCCTTGAGTCTGAGGGAGATTTTCTTAATTTCAAAAATAGTATAACACAATTGGTTTAATAATCTATACTAATTAAGAAATTATTTTTCAGATTTTATTACTTTTCAAGAAAACGACAAAAAGTAAATTAATTCGTTTTAATAATGCTTTTTACCCTATTTATAATAAGTGATCAGACAATCACTTTCGACACAGCAAAATTGTGTTTAGAAGCTTTTGGCTAACATGAGGTTCGCACAGGATGTGAAGTTTTAGCTTGTTTTTTATTCGTTGGAGCTTGTCTTCGATTGAATAGGGGCTACAATCATATTCATCCACCACATGTTCTGTAGCTGACGCTTTGCTTTCGCTACAAAATGTGCTGTAAAGGGATACACATATGTTAACACATGATGTGAGGTGGAGAGTAGGGATTATTTTGTTTAAATTTACAGCATAATCCAAATAAGTTTCATTATAATTCCATAATATCTTATATGAATACAATCAATTGTGCCTCGGCATAGTTGGATCCGGAATCGGCTTTGTTCTTAAGCCTGCGGATGTTTTTTTGTGCGAAAGCTAAGCGACAGCAACACGGTTTTATCTGTGCGAAAGCGAAGCGACAGCAACAACAACAACAACAACACGAGGGCCGACACGATGTCGGTCATTTCGGTAATGCCACAGGGCGTGGCGTTCTTAGACTGAGTTCCTCTATTTTAGCGGGTGTTTGGGCACTCGCTGAAAGAAGTTAAAAATATTTGACAACGTTCGACCTTTTACGTATTATGAGATATTGAACGGATACTCTTATCCCGAGCTGGTGGAGGGTCAGGCCCTATGAAACCCGGCAACCTGCATGAACTATTTCACGACATGCGCTGGTGCCAATCTGATGCAAGGGGAAACCCCTTGAACGATAAGAGTGAAAGGTTACGAAGTCATTATTCCTTTCCTCATGTTAAGTAAGCGTGAGAAAAGGATTTTTTTATTGTTAAAAACGAATGTAAAGGTAAGTATATAGTCCTTTCCTTATTATAATGACGGATCTTTCGAAAACCTCGTGTTAAAAGCAGTAGTTGTTTTTTGTGCGAAAGTGAAACGACAGCAACAGTTGTTTTTTGTGCGAAAGTGAAACGACAGCAACAGCTACAACAACGGCTTTAGAGTTCAATCTATAGGAGCGGGCTTGACATGGGTAATGAGTACCGTATTAATTCACAAATATTATTTGTAAAAGTAATAGGAGGAAAACCAAATGACAAACCGTCGATTGTTTACATCAGAGAGTGTAACAGAAGGACATCCAGACAAAATTTGTGATCAAATCTCGGATGCCATTTTAGATGCTATTTTAACAGAAGATCCAAACGCACGTGTAGCGTGTGAAACAACAGTAACTACTGGCTTAGTATTAGTAGCAGGAGAAATTACTACTTCTACTTATGTAGACATTAAAGGTATCGTTCGTGATACTGTAGCAGAAATCGGTTATACACGTGGGAAATATGGCTTTGATGCTGAAAACTTAGCAGTACTTGTTGCTATTGGTGAGCAATCACCTGATATTGCTCAAGGTGTTGACCAAGCATTAGAGGCGCGTGAAGGCTCTATGACAGACGCTGACATTGAAGCAATTGGCGCAGGTGACCAAGGTTTAATGTTCGGTTATGCATGTAACGAAACACCAGAGCTTATGCCATTACCAATTAGTTTAGCGCATAAATTGGCTCGTCGTTTAACGGAAGTACGCAAATCTGGTGAACTAGCATATTTACGTCCAGACGGAAAAACACAAGTAACAATTGAGTATGATGAAAACAATGTACCAGTGCGTGTTGATACGATTGTCATTTCTACACAGCATGACGAAGAAGCTACACTTGAGCAAATTCAAGCAGACTTAAAAGAATTCGTTATTGCCCCAGTTGTTCCAAGTGAATTATTAGATGCCGAGACTAAATATTTCATCAACCCAACTGGCCGATTCGTAATTGGTGGTCCAAAAGGAGACGCTGGTCTAACTGGACGTAAAATCATCGTTGATACATACGGTGGCTATGCACGTCATGGTGGAGGTGCTTTCTCTGGTAAGGATGCAACTAAGGTAGACCGTTCAGCGGCATATGCAGCACGCTATGTGGCGAAAAATATCGTAGCAGCTGGTTTAGCAGATCGCGCTGAAGTACAACTAGCTTATGCGATTGGTGTTGCTCAACCCGTATCTATTGCTGTTGATACATTCGGGACAGGAAAAGTTACGGAAAGTGAAATTGTAAAATGGGTACGTGAGCTATTTGACCTACGCCCAGCGGGGATTATTAAAATGCTTGACCTACGTCGCCCAATTTATAAGCAAACTGCAGCATATGGTCACTTCGGTCGTACAGACTTAAATGTACCTTGGGAACAAACAGACAAAGCTGACGCATTACAAGAAAAAGCAGGTTTATAAACTATTCAGCTAAAGTAATAAAGTAGCTGAAAAAATATTTTAAGATACTATTACAGAAAGGGGCTCAACATGTTAAGGCCCCTTTCGTTGTTTTTAACGAAAAAAATAAGCTCCTTATCATAATCGTGTATGGCTCGGTTGTCCAAGCAAACGTGGAGCTGCTTTGATTTAGTTGAAATAACTATTTATTTTTTGGTTGAAGAGATTTATAGTATTGACCTTTTTCTACATATTCACGTATGATGCGTTCCATATCTTCTTTATCTTCATCGTTTAATTCTCTTACAACTTTTGCGGGACGCCCCAATGCTAAGCTATTTGGAGGAATGACTTTGCCTGGAGGTACAAGGCTACCCGCACCAATGAATGCACCCTCTCCAATCTCCGCTCCGTCTAATACGATAGAGCCCATACCAATTAAGGCTTTTTTTCGGATTGTACAGCTATGTAAAGTTACTTGATGTCCGACTGTTACCTCATCTTCAATAATTAGTGGATATTTAGGGCTTTGATGTAAGCAACAGAGGTCTTGAATACTAACTCTTTTTCCGATAACTGTCGGTGATACATCCCCTCGAATAACGGTGTTAAACCAAATTGTTGTTTCAGCACCTATTGTAACGTCACCAGTTACGGTTGCATAATCGGCAATAAATACAGATGGATCAATATTGGGTGTTTTACCTTTAAATGGATAGATCATGAGAATCGCCTCTTTTCTTTCTATGATGTAATATTATCGTAACAAATACGCAACTTGATGGAAATATTAAATTAGATATTCCGTTATAATCATTGTGTAATTATTTTTTTAGGAGGACTATGTGAAATGTGGAAATGGGAAGCTGATGGACAAGCAAAGGCTGTGGTTGCTATTCTTCATGGTGCATATGAAAATCACCGCTGGTATGCATGGCTTATAGAAAAATTAAGATTGGAAGGCTTCCACATAGTCATGGGGGATTTACCTAATCATGGAGTAAATAAAGGGTATTCGAGTGTTCACGATGAAGATTTTAAAGAATACAACAAATATACAAGGCATTTAATCGAGAATGCATTTTCGTATAATTTACCTGTCTTTTTAATAGGACATGGGCTTGGTGCGACACTATTACTACATACCATGCAAAAACGAAAATATGAATGCGCAGGAATTATTTTAACCTCACCTTGGCTTCATTTAAAGCTATTGCCAGGCAAACTATCAAATGCTTTAACTAGTTTAAGTGCCCTGACTGCAAATGTGAAGCTGACCCATGAAATTACTTTAGAATTACTAACGCGCAGTTTAGAAGGTAGAGATGAGATGAAGGATGAGGTTCCTTTTTCGTCAGTTGTTTCAGTGAAATGGTATCGAGAGTTACAGCAAATGATGCGCAATTTAGTGTTATTGCCTACGGCTGAATTCCCAAACATGCCTATGTTAGTTATGACAGCTGGAAAAGATAATATTACTGAAACTAAACAAGCTCGTAATTGGCTTCATCAGCAGGACTTTACTGAGTTTCAATTTAAAGAATGGGTAAACTGTTATCATAATCTATTTCATGAAGTAGAGCGAGACGAGATTTTTGTCTATATACGTGATTTTATTAATAATGCCCTTCGAAACATTGGCTATATAATTAAGTAGTGAATGACCTCTCCGATTAACTAGAAAATTACTAACTTTTTGTTACTTGAATATAATGTTGTAATTTTCTGAAAAATGTAATACTATAATGTCTTGAAGTTACATTTTTTCAAATTGGAGGGGTAAAATGGAAACAATCGTTGGGAAAATTAATGAAATCTTATGGGGACCGTGGTTTATTTATGGTATTTTGCTAATTGGGCTCTTCTTTTCAATCATTACGAGGTTCCTACAAGTCAGACATATTAAAGATATGTTTGTATTAATGTTTAAAGGCGAAAAATCGGAAAAGGGGATTTCATCTTTCCAAGCAATGTCTATTGCATTATCTGGTCGAGTAGGTACAGGTAATATTGCCGGTACAGCTACAGCAATCGGGATGGGGGGACCTGGTGCTGTGTTTTGGATGTGGGCAATCGCCTTTATCGGTGCAGCAACTGCTTACGTTGAGTCGACGTTGGCTCAAATTTATAAAGAAGAGAAAGATACAGAATATCGTGGTGGTCCAGCTTTTTACATAGAAAAAGGAATGGGGCAAAAGTGGTTTGCGGTTATTTTTGCTGTTGCCGCATTAGCTGCTATGTTAATCTTGATGCCGGGTGTTCAATCGAATGCAATTGCGACAGCTGTTGAAAACGCTTTCGATGTTAAGACTTGGATTACAGGACTTATTATTGTTGTATTATTAGGTACTATTATTATTGGTGGTATTAAATGGATTGCCAATGCTGCACAGATTATTGTACCGTTTATGGCATTAGCCTATATTCTGATGGCCATCGTCATTATTGCGATGAATATTAAAGAAGTACCAGCTGTATTTTCATTAATTTTTTCTAGCGCATTTGGTGCGCATGAAATCTTTGGCGGTGTTATTGGCTCTGCTATTGCATGGGGTGTTAAACGTGGAATTTATTCAAATGAAGCCGGTCAAGGTACAGGTGCGCATCCGGCAGCGGCAGCAGAAGTATCACACCCTGCTAAACAAGGTATCGTTCAAGCAGCTTCTGTGTATATTGATACTCTATTAATTTGTTCAGCTACAGCATTTATGATTTTATTTACTGGTATGTATAATGTACATGATGAAAAAGCTACAGACGGCGCTGATTCATATGTTTATGTTGGTGATTTCAATAAAGGCGGATTAGCTGGAGAAGAGCAAATAACATTTGCGAAAAGTATTAAAGAAGGTGCAGCATATACACAATATGCGGTTGACTCTTCACTACCAGGTTTTGGTGGACCATTCGTAGCAATTGCATTATTCTTCTTTGCTTTTACGACAATTATGGCATACTACTACATTGCCGAAACAAATGTCGCTTATTTATTCTCAGGAACTACAGAAAAAGTCGTCATATGGTTGGCTAAATTTGCTATTTTAATTTCTGCGTTCTACGGTACTATTCGTACTTCTGACCTTGCTTGGGCTATGGGGGATGTTGGACTGGGCCTGATGGTTTGGATAAACGTTATAGCGATTTTAATTATTATGAAGCCTGCTATAGTCGCATTAAAGGACTATGAGAAACAGAAAAAAGAAGGAAAAGATCCTGTTTTTGATCCTCGTAAACTAGGAATTAAAGGTGCAGATTTCTGGGTTGATTATAATGAAAAACGTAAAAATAAATAGATAATAGAGGAAAGCTATCTAATAGAATGAAAGATTCTATTAGGTAGCTTTTTATTTTTTATAAAATAAAATCTTAGTGGTTCTGAATAAGTTGATTGGAGTGGAGACTGGGCGACTCCTTGGGGATTAGCAATAGAGGAACGAAGGCTAAAACCATCACATCCTGTGATAACGCCTTCGTGACCAACATCGTGTTGGCCCGAGACCCTGGAGCGAGCAACGCGAGTGAAGCGGCTCATCGGACGCCCCCAGGAAAGCGCCCAGTCGGAACGGAAATCAACTCCACGTTATGGTGATGAGCCTCAAAAAAAGGCCCGAAATACTTATCTTATTTCGGGCAGATATGGATTAGATAACGAATAATCTTTCATTTTTTCTAAAGCAATCACAAAAGGTGGATCATTTTGTTGATTTAAAAACTCGTATTTTAATACATGTACATATTTTTGGGGAAGTTGACTGACATATTCTATCACAGCATCTCGTTCTTCCTTCCCACCCGGATGACCATGATAAATGACAAGGACAATAAGACCACCGATTTTTAGCATCTTTAGCAAATCATCAATTGCTTGTATCGTAGTATTCGGCTGTGTAATGATGTCGTGATTACTACCAGGTAAATAACCAAGATTAAAAATTGCAACAGCTACTGGCTTGTGTACATAGTTGACTACTTCTTCGTGCCCTCTATGTAAAACAAGTGCACGATGCTCTAAGCCATTATCTAAAAGGCGATGGAGAGTGGCATCAACAGCGCTCTTTTGAACATCAAAGGCGTACACTTGACCTTCATCGCCGACAAGCTGTGCTAGAAACAATGTGTCGTGGCCATTTCCAGCTGTGGCATCCACTACAGTGTCGCCCTCTTCAACGGTATCTTTTATTAGCTGCTGGGCATATTGTATAACACGTTGTAGCTTCATTTGGAATCCTCGGCTTTATAAAATTTCCCTTGCCAGCTGCCGCGACGTTCGAGCTCAGCATCAATGCCATTTAATACTTCCCATTTATTTACACTCCACATTGGTCCAATCATTAAATCAATTGGTCCATCCCCTGTGATACGGTGAATAACCATATCTGGTGGTAGAATTTCAAGTTGATCGGCTACAAGCTTTGTATATACGTCTTGATCTAAAAATTCTAACATTCCTTTTTCGTATTGCTTAACCATTGGTGTCCCTTTTAAAAGATGCAGTAAATGAATTTTAATACCTTGTACATCAAGCTTTGCGACTTCACGAGCAGTTTCCATCATCATGTCATTGTCTTCAAGAGGAAGACCATTAATAATGTGCGAGCATACACGAATACCATGCTTTCGAAGCTTTTCAACACCTTCCACATATGTTGCATAATCGTGGGCACGGTTGATAAGATTTGCTGTTTTTTCATGCACAGTTTGAAGTCCTAATTCAATCCATAAATAGGTACGTTCATTTAATTCAGCTAAATATTCAACTACATCATCTGGCAGACAATCTGGGCGCGTTGCGATGGATAATCCAACAACACCTTCTTGGGCTAAGGCAGCTTCAAATTTTTCTTTTAATACTGGTAGCGGTGCATGTGTATTTGTGTACGCTTGGAAGTAAGCCATGTATTTGCCATCCTTCCATTTTTGATGCATTTTGTCACGTATTTCAGCAAATTGCACCTCGATAGGATCAACTTTGTTGCCCGCAAAATCACCTGAACCTGCTGCACTACAGAATGTACAACCGCCAAAAGCAACTGTACCATCACGATTTGGGCAGTCAAAGCCTGCGTCTAGTGCTACTTTAAAAACTTTATGACCAAATTGCTCACGTAAATAGCGATTCCATGTATAATACCTTTTTCCATCTGAAGGAAAAGGAAAGTTTGTTTCTGTCATTTATTTCACTCCTCTAACACTATATTTTATCACGTGCTGGTGTTTCCGTCATGAGGGAAGAATTTAATAATATGTGAATGTGCTGAGCGAATGATGAGAGAAGGCAAGCGAAAAGTATCTCGACCGGAGTAAATTATGAAGAGGACCAAAAAAACTACACAAAAAATATTCTAAAGCATATGTAAAAAGAGTAAAATTATTTTTCTTGTGCTTTTGTATGTTTCAACATAAACTAACTATTTAGAGTAGCGAAATAACGGAGGTCATTCTATGCCGAAAAGTGTTTGGTTTTTAATTATTGGAATGCTTGTGAACACGACGGGCAACTCATTTTTATGGCCTTTAACCACCATATATATGCATGATTATTTAGGGAAGTCACTTGCGATGGCTGGCTTTGTGTTGATGTTGAACTCTGCTGCCGGCGTTATAGGAAATCTCTTAGGTGGTTATTTATTTGATAGAATAGGTGGCTATAAATCAACAATGATTGGCATTCTTTTGACGATTGCCTCATTAATAGCTTTAACGATTTGGCATGGCTGGCCACATTATGTGTGGATTTTAACGGTGCTTGGCTTTAGTGGGGGTATTGTATTCCCAGGAATGTTTGCGCTAGCTGGAACTGCTTGGCCTGAGGGCGGACGCAAAGCCTTTAATGCAATTTATTTAGCTCAAAATGTAGGAGTGGCAATTGGTCCTGCGCTTGCCGGCGTTGTTGCGGATTACCAATTTGACTACGTCTTCAAGGTCAACTTAGCCATGTATATTTTGTTCTTTTTTATAGCATTTTTTACGTTTAAACGATTAGAAGAGGGAAGCATTGCACCGAAAAATGTCGTGAGTGAAAGTAAACGAATAATTAATAAAGCACCGTTTTATGCGTTATTAATTATAAGTGCATCCTCTGTGCTATGCTGGCTAGCTTATTCACAATGGAGTGCGACTATTTCTTCCTATACACAAGATCTAGGATTAGGATTGAAACAATACAGTTTACTTTGGACAATTAATGGCCTACTTATCGTTTTGGGGCAACCGCTAATTGCGCCGCTAGTGAAACGTTGGGAAAATAAATTGAAGCGTCAATTAGTATTTGGCGTTACCCTTATCGCAATATCCTTTGGCATCATTGCATTTGCAAGTGATTTTAAAATGTTTGGAGTAGCAATGGTAGTGCTAACTTTTGGTGAAATGTTTTATACGCCTGCTTTACCTACTATCGCCAATCAACTTGCGCCTAAAGGGCGTCAGGGCTTTTATCAAGGGATTATTAATAGTGCAGCAACAACTGGTCGTATGATTGGACCTCTATTTGGTGGTATTATGGTGGATCAGTTTGGCATGATTGTACTCGTATTAATCTTAGTAATTATAGTATTGTTTGCGATTATTCCATGCCTTATCTATGATTATCCTTTACGAAAGCATAAAACAGTGACAGATTAATAGATAAATTTAACAAAAATATTTTCAAAACGAGCAAAAACTGTGTGGGAAACACATTTTTTGTTCGTTTTTTAATGTTTGATATTGAAAGTTAGCCTATAGTAGCGTACAATCAATCATACATATTCAAACATTTGAATATATGAAAATGAAGTTCCGTGGAGGGATTTATGTGGAAGAGAGCTTGCAGCAGTTTAAGGCAGATTTTTTTAAAGCTTTAGCACATCCATTACGAATTAGAATGTTGGAATTACTAGTAGATGGTAAGAAAAATGTCAATGAAATTCAAAGCTGCTTAGAAAAAGAGGGCTCAGCTGTTTCTCAGCAATTAAGTGTATTGCGAGGCAAAAATATTGTGTATGGAACGAAAGAGGGGAAAAAAGTTTACTATTCTTTAAGTGATCCGATGATTGGAGAGTTACTTGGCGTCGCTAAAGAAATTTTCAACAATCACTTAATAAATACAATTACAAGATTAGAAGAAATGACTATTAACGAAAATAATGAAGAGGATATGTAAATTTGTAAACTAGGTTCTTATGAAACATTTACCTTGCTTATTATTTTGAAGGGAAGATTTATAGATGAAGGCGCTGTTTACAGGGCGATATGAAGGATATTCTGTTCATCATTTGAAGAAAGATTTAATCTCAGGGACTATTGTCGGTATTGTAGCAATACCACTGGCAATGTCCTTTGCCATTGCGTCAGGTGTTAAACCTGAGTATGGAATATATACAGCTTTTATTGCTGGAATACTTATTTCTCTTTTTGGTGGTTCGAAGTTTCAAATCGGGGGACCTACAGGTGCGTTTGTGCCAATTTTGTTAGGGATAGTCATTTCGTATGGCTATGAAAACTTACTTATCGCTGGATTAATGGCCGGGATTATTTTGTGTTTAATGGGGATGTTTAAACTTGGCTCATTAATAAAATTTATTCCTCGTCCCGTGACGATAGGTTTTACAGCAGGAATTGCGGTTATTATTTTTACAGGTCAAATTGCCAATTTCCTAGGTTTGACCAATATTAAAAGACATGAGTATTTTACTGACAATGTAAAAGAAATTGTTATGAATATTGGTACGACAAACTTTTATAGTATTTTAACCGCGATTATTAGTCTTATCGTTATTTTAATAACACCGAAAGTTTTACCCAAAGTTCCAGGGGCATTAGCAGGCATTGTTGTTTCTACACTAATTGCAACGTTCTTTTTTTCTGGTCAAGTTGCCACAATAGCAACAGCCTATGGTCAAATTCCAAATACATTACCGCATTTTGCAATTCCAGATATCACTTTTGAGCGAATTCAGCTACTTATTGGACCAGCCTTTGTGATTGCCATGCTAGGTGGAATTGAATCACTTCTATCTGCGGTTGTAGCAGATGGAATGACAAATACAAAACATAATAGTAATCGAGAACTTGTTGGTCAAGGAATTGCTAATATCGTCACTCCTTTCTTTGGAGGGATCCCTGCAACAGGTGCTATTGCACGTACTGCAACAAATATTAAAACAGGTGCAGTATCACCGATATCAGGTGTTATCCATGGTGTATTTGTATTAGTCACTTTATTATTACTAGCTCCCTTTGCGTCACATATTCCATTAGCAAGTATGGCGCCAGTTTTAATGGTTGTGGCTTGGAATATGAGTGAGCAAAAGCATTTTGCGCATATCGTTAAATTAAAATCAGGAGATACCCTCGTTTTAATCATTACGTTTCTTCTTACTGTTTTTACAAGCTTAACATTAGCTGTGGAGGTTGGGCTCGTGTTAGCAGTCGTATTATTTGCAAAGCGTATGAGCGAAAAGCTTGTAGTAACAAAGGTATTACCGGATCATTCGAAAGAGGGTGGAAAGGTACAATCACATGTTGTTCATCAAAAACGAGACTGTCCACAAATTAGTATTTATACAATTGAAGGCCCACTTTTCTTTGGAGCAGCCCAAACTTTTGAGCAGTCAATTGTAAGCTCCATTCAGCATCAACAAAAAGTTTTGATCCTACGCATGAGTAAAGTACCCTTTATGGACTCAACAGGTGAGTCATATTTTGGTAATGTCATCCGGAATTTTAAAGAACAGGGTGGCACTATTTTAGTTACAGGCGTACAAGATGAATTGAAGATGGTACTACAGCACAATGGCTTATATGATGAAATTGGTGAAGATAATTTCTATGTGCATACAGGAGAAGCGATTAATAAAGCTTTAAGTTATTTAGACACAAATAAATGTATAGGCTGTAAGCATTTTGCTTTCCGTGAATGTCAGGAGTTATCCCGCAATAAGGGGCAGTAAATAAAAATAACTGCCCCTAATTGCCCGATTGGTGAAGACTAATAATCGGTGGGGTGCAGAAACACACCCCACCGATTAAAGTTTCACTTTATCCCGCAATAAGGGGCAGTAAATAAAAATAACTGCCCCTAATTGCCCGATTGGTGAAGACTAATAATCGGTGGGGCGCAGAAAACACCCCACCGATTAAAGTTTCACTTTATCCCGCAATAACTGGCAGTAATTTAGCTATACAGAAAACAAAGCGACAGGTACAAGACTCCCACCTCAAAATTCAGTGAAAGCGAATAAATTAGGTGGGAGTTGAACTGCCTGACAGGTTAGATAACTATCCCTGCAACTTTTAATACATAAATGAAGTTAGTATCTTTAGACAAATCATTATTTTGGCACAAGAGCTTTCACTTTACATAGTAAATAGAAAGCGTTTTCAAATATATTTCGAAGGGTATGTATCATAGCAGGAAACTCCTATGAATACTTATAGAAGTATGGATACGAATAGGCAGTGAAGAATGTGACAAAACTTACAGGGGAGGATTAAAAGATGAAAAAAATTATGAATCAACCTGAAACACTCGTTATGGAAATGTGCAATGGGATAGTTATGGCTCATCCGGAACTGGAGTTGTTAAAAAAATATAAAGTAATTAAGAAAAAAGAAATGAATGAAAATAAGGTAACGTTAATTAGCGGTGGCGGTAGTGGACATGAACCGGCACATGCGGGTTTAGTAGGAAAAGGGATGCTGGATGCTGCGGTATGCGGTGACGTGTTTGCCTCTCCTTCACAAATACAGGTATATCAAGCAATTAAAGCAACAACCAGCAAAAAAGGTACACTGCTCATTATTAAAAATTACAGCGGAGATATTATGAATTTTAAAAATGGCGCTAACTTAGCTACGGAGGATGGCATTCAAGTAGAGTACGTCCGCGTAGATGATGATATTGCAGTAGAAGATAGCCTTTATACAGTAGGACGCCGCGGCGTTGCGGGAGTTGTGTTAGTACATAAAATTGCTGGAGCGGCCGCAGAAGAAGGTATGGATTTGATGCAGGTCAAAGCTGTAGCGGAAAAAGCAGCGGCAAATGTTCGAACAATTGGTCTAGCACTAACTTCCTGTACAGTTCCGGCTAGTGGATCACCTACTTTCAAATTGGGTGAAGATGAGATGGAATATGGCGTCGGTATTCACGGGGAGCCAGGCAGAAAACGGGAAAAAATGATGGCTGCAGATGAATTAGCTTTACGTATGACAAATGACCTTATGAAAGATTTAGAACTAGATGAAGATGCAGAAATTGCTGTTCTAGTAAATGGATTTGGCGGTACACCTCTTCAAGAACTTTATCTGTTTAATAATGCAGTTACTAGAGAGTTTAGCAAAAGAAATATACGAATCAATAGAACGTTTGTCGGCAATTACATGACGAGTATTGATATGGCAGGAATCTCTCTAACAGTAATGAAACTAGATGATGAACTGAAAACACTACTATCGAAAAAATGTAATACACCTGCATTTAAGGTAGATGGTCCAGTTGAAAGTGTAGAATACGTAGATATTAATGATTACGTAGAAGAGAAACAAGTTTTCTTTGAGACGGAAACAGAGGAAGAACACGCTATCATCAAGAATGGGGTAATCACATTAAATAATATGATTTATCTTATAGATAAAATGAGCGAGATTATTATCAAGAACGAAGTGCCTTTCTGCGAATTGGATACCCACGCAGGGGACGGCGATTTCGGAATGAGTGTTTCTAAAGGATTTAAGGAATTAAAACGAGGATGGAGCTCGATTCTAAATCAGGAACATTTAGATATAGGGACTTTCCTTGATGCTTGTTCTATGATAATTATGGAACATTGCGGAGGAGCTTCTGGTCCAATTTGGGGCGGGGCTTTCCGAGCTGCTGGTAAAGCAGTAGAGGGGAAAATGGAATTAACAGTCAGAGAATTTGCGGAAATGTTACAAGCTACGCTGAAAGGTATACAGTCTGTCGGTGAGCGCTCTTTCGGAAGAGGGGCAGAGGTAGGCGATAAAACGCTTGTAGATGCGCTTGTACCTTGTGTAAATTCCTGGTCAGAAAGCGCCGCAACTGGTGTGGATTTTAAAACAGCTTTTGAGAAAGGTGCAGAGGCTGCTGTTAAAGGAGCAGAATATACAAAAGAAATCGTTGCTCGAATGGGTCGCGCTGGAACAGTTGGTGAAAGAAGCCTAGGTTATCCGGATGCCGGTGCTTATGCGCTAGGAGTTATCTTTACGGAGCTTTCACTTAGTTTAAAATAATGACCGTTTGGTATTTCGGGATGTTGTGTAGACGCATAAAAGAAAATACGAAAGAGATAAAGTCTGGCTCATCATCAAAAGTTGTGGGTGACATTTGTTAAGACGTATGCTTTGTATATAAGTTGATTGGAGTGGAGGGTGGGTGACTCCTTGGGGAATAGTGATTAGGGGAACGAAGGCTAAAAGCATCACATCCTGTGATAACGCCTTCGTGACCAACATCGTGTTGGCCTGACGCCCCTAGGAAGCTCTGCTCTGCGCGAAAGCGAAGCGTCAGCAACAAAGCGCCCAGCTGGAACGGAAATCAACCACACGTTATGGTGATGCTCTTTTTGCGCGCTTTTCTTATTCCGCTATTGTTTGGATTCTAAGAGATTTATCTAAAGGTCATGCGAAGCGAGCCCTATGGACACAACTTATTTCGGATATTGCTACCTTCATAGGTATTTAATTGTTCAAAAATGGGTAGTATGTAAACTAAGTCTTGTGCTTTTCAGTACTTTCCATTAGAATAAATGCAATACATGTAAGACAATGATGAGGAATAGTAAATTTGTGTTTCTTTTTAGAGAGCTAGCGGTTGGTGGGAGCTAGTAGGAAAGCAAATTGAACTCGCCTTCTGAGTCTGCCCGAGTGAAATAGCTCGTGCCGTTCCTTCCGCGTTAAGGAAGCTAAAGCTGAGTGTGATCACTAATGTGGGTGGTACCGCGGGAGATACGAATTCTCTCGTCCCTTTCTAATAAAGAAAGGGACGAGTTTTTTTATTTTTTAAATATTTTGTCAATTCTTAAGTTGAAGAGCATGACACATTCATAGGAGGAAAAATAATGAGTTTTAATCATCAACAAATCGAAAAAAAGTGGCAGCAATATTGGGCTGATCATAAAACGTTTAAAACTGAAAATGAAACAGAAAAACCAAAATTTTATGCGTTAGACATGTTCCCATACCCATCTGGTGCTGGTCTTCATGTAGGACATCCAGAGGGCTACACAGCGACAGATATCCTTTCACGCTTCAAGCGTATGCAAGGCTATAATGTCCTACATCCTATGGGCTGGGATGCATTCGGTTTACCTGCAGAGCAATATGCACTTGATACAGGAAATGACCCGGCAGAATTTACAGCGAAAAATATTGCAACATTTAAGCGTCAAATCCATGAGTTAGGTTTTAGCTATGACTGGGATCGTGAAATTAACACAACGGATCCAGAATACTATAAATGGACACAATGGATCTTTATCCAACTTTATAAAAAAGGTTTAGCTTATGTAGATGAAGTAGCTGTAAACTGGTGTCCAGCACTTGGAACAGTACTTGCAAATGAAGAAGTTATTGATGGAAAGTCAGAGCGTGGTGGTCACCCTGTAGAACGTCGTCCGATGAAGCAATGGATGCTTAAAATTACTGCCTATGCTGATCGTTTAATCGATGACTTAGAGGAAGTTGATTGGCCAGAGTCTATTAAGGATATGCAACGTAACTGGATTGGTCGTTCGGAAGGTGCAGAAGTAACATTTAGTATAGATGGAACAGATGAAAACTTCACAGTGTTTACAACTCGTCCTGATACGTTATTTGGTGCTACATACTGTGTTATTGCACCTGAGCATAAATTAGTAGAGCAAATTACAACTGCTGAACAACGACAAGCTGTTGAAACTTATTTAGATAAAGTAAAATTGAAATCTGATTTAGAACGCACAGATTTAGCGAAAGAAAAAACAGGTGTATTTACCGGTGCCTATGCAATTAATCCGATTAACGGTAAAAAAATGCCGATTTGGGTTGCGGACTATGTACTAGTATCATATGGTACAGGTGCTATTATGGCGGTTCCAGCACATGATGAACGTGACTATGAATTCGCAACAGAATTTGGTTTAGAAATTATTCCTGTTCTTGAAGGTGGAGACATTAGCAAAGAAGCATTCACAGGGGATGGTAAGCATATTAACTCTGACTTCCTTGATGGTTTAAACAAAGAGGATGGTATTGCTAAGGCAATTCAATGGCTTGAAGAAAAAGGCGTAGGGGAGAAGAAAATCTCTTACCGTCTGCGCGATTGGTTATTCTCTCGTCAACGTTACTGGGGTGAGCCAATCCCTATGATTCATTGGGAAGATGGTACAACGACGCCAGTACCGGAATCAGAATTACCATTAGTGCTACCAAAAACAGATAATATTCGTCCTTCAGGTACAGGTGAATCGCCATTAGCAAACATTTCTGAATGGGTAAATGTTGTTGATCCTGAGACTGGCAAAAAAGGCCGTCGCGAAACGAATACGATGCCACAGTGGGCAGGTTCTAGCTGGTACTTCATTCGTTATATTGACCCAACTAATAAAGAAGCCATTGCGGACCCTGAATTACTGAAACGCTGGTTACCAGTTGATATTTATATCGGTGGGGCAGAGCACGCAGTATTACACTTACTATACGCTCGCTTCTGGCACAAAGTATTATACGATTTAGGTGTTGTACACACGAAAGAGCCATTCCACAAATTATTTAACCAAGGAATGATTCTTGGTGAAGGTAATGAAAAAATGTCTAAATCAAAAGGCAATGTCGTTAACCCGGATGAAATCATTTCTTCGCATGGTGCGGACACTTTACGTCTATATGAAATGTTCATGGGTCCACTTGAAGCATCTGTTGCATGGTCAACAAATGGCTTGGACGGGGCACGTCGCTTCTTAGATCGTATTTGGCGTCTATTTGTCAATGAAGATGGAACAATCGCTGCGAAAGTTCAAGCTTCCGATGACAAAACACTTGAAAAATCATATCATCAAACTGTGAAAAAAGTGACTGAGGATTACGAAGGTATTCGCTTCAATACAGCTATTTCGCAAATGATGGTGTTCATCAATGATTGCTACAAAGCAGAAGTAATTCCAACAGCATACGCTGAAGGCTTTGTGAAAATGCTAGCTCCAATGGTTCCACACGTTGCTGAAGAGTTATGGCAGATATTAGGCCATAATGAAACACTTTCATATAAGGAATGGCCAACATATGATGAGTCTAAACTTGTTGATGATGAAGTGGAAGTCGCAGTACAAGTGGCCGGTAAAGTACGTGCAAAAATCATCGTAGCAAAAGATGCTTCGAAAGAAGAAATCGAAAAAGTAGCACTTGCAGATGACAAAGTACAAGAGTATATGGCAGGCAAAAACTTAGTAAAAATAATTGTCATCCCAGGCAAGCTTGTAAATATCGTCGTTAAATAATAATGTTAAAAGTGTCCAATATTTGGGCACTTTTTTCTTTTATACTGAAACCAACTGAGATTTCGATACGACTATAGTGTGAATAGGAGGTGTTTGTTTGAGTGAGCATTTAGCAAGGGTTATGGATGAGCATGGTGAATATTGTCTTCGAGTAGCTTATCTATATGTTAAAGACTGGGCTATTGCAGAAGAAATCGTTCAGGATGTATTTTTTGCCTATTATCAGCAGCAGGAGCGCTTTGAACAACGATCCTCACTAAAAACATATTTAGTAAAAATAACAGTACATAAAAGTCATGACTATTTACGAAGCTGGAAAAATAAGCGTCATATTTTATTTGAAAAACTGCACATTGGAGTCAGTAAACGATCGCCTGAAACAAATTTGCTCGAAAAGGATGAGCGGAGAATTTTAACAGCAGCATTGTTGGAGCTTCCAATTATCTATCGAGAAGTTATCATTCTTTATTATTATCAAGAATTAAAGGTTCGAGAGATAGCAGAGGTTCTTGCATGTACAGAAAATACAGTGAAAACAAGACTACGTAGAGCTAGACAAATGTTGCAGGAAAAACTGGACAAAAGCCATTGGGAGGTGCTAGAAGATGACATCTTTTAAGGATAAACTGGATAAAGAGCTTGGAGAGGCACCACGTTTCTCACAACAATTGCAGGAGCGTATTTTGCACAATGTAGTTCAGCAAGATAAACAACCTCGTAGATGGCAATATCCAGCGATTATCATTGGGACAGTCGTGACGTTATTCTTTTTGATTGTAATTGGTCCGTGGAAGCAAGTAGATACATCTAAGCATGCTACGTTTGTTGAGCTAGCCCAACATGAGGTTAAACAGTTTACGAGTACTTATAATTGGGAAGAAGATACCTTTAAGGCTGGAAGAGCTGGCTGGATCTTAGGACAACAGGTTTATAAAAAAGATTCGGAAACAAAGCTGATTGCTAATACGCTTCAAAAGGCAGTTGTTTCGAAGAAGGATAATGATTATTATGCATTTCGAGATATATGGGTGGAGTTTGACAATGGGCAGGTTGTGCAGCTAAAAATATTCCGAAACGATGAGCAGTTAGCTTTTAGTGATAGTCATACAAATATCTTTTACAAGGTGGAAGATGACGACATTGCGTCAGCATTTATTGCCTTTATGGTAAAAGATAAAAAAGATATTGGTTTCGGCGAGATGTTTGCTTTTTTTATAATTGCTTTCTTGTTAGTGTGGCTTATCGAAAAAGCTATTCGAAAAAAGTTTAGCATTCCAAAGGAGCCAAAATATATCAATACAGGTCATCAACGTACAACGTATATTGCTAAGTTTATACAAGGGGCGACTTTAATTTTATATAATATTTATGGTTGGTTTTTATATACAGCCGCAATTTGTGCATTTTTAGTAGTCTTCATGATGAGTGCTATTGTGATTGACTATTATTATGGGCGTAAAGAAAAAAGACATTATGTAACGATAGGTTCATTTATTGTATTAGTGCCACTAATAATTGTATTTATCATTTATTTTATATAAAAAGGAAAGAGATGCTCGGTTTATTCCAGAGCATCTCTTTTTGATACATGACTAGATTAATGGAGAACTTCATATCGGAATATGTAATGACATTGCCTAAAAATGACTGTCTTTAATCGAATGCATATCTCCGTAAAGAGAACCAAGGTGATAATTGAGGTATCAAATCAAATAAAGAGTGTGCTGGTATTTATAAAAACAATCCATAATTGGGGTTTCCATACATTAACAATATTTGGTTGAAAAGCGCTATTTTTACTTGTGCACTATAGCAAATATTTTTGTTATAACTGATTGGTTTAGTTGCTTTTAAGTTTAAAAAGCATAACTAGCTATAGCTAAAAAGAATGTGTAGGATTCTTTTTAAAAGAAAAAATATATATTTGAATAATAAAAATGAATAGGTAATGATTATTCGTTTTGAAGTATGCGCAATGTGTATTGTATTTATTTAATTGAATATCCATTAAAAGTTAATCGAATCATTTAACATGATTTTTGAATTTTCTTTTGCGTGAAAGATATTTGTTTATTTTGGTTATGTAATTCTCTTTAATCCCTAATATTTCTACTTAACGGATATTTGTTCATGACCCATTAAAGAAACAAGAAGAAATAATAAGCGTTAGAAAAAGTGGAATATACATAGATTGCATGTGAAGATATGCACAAAATTAATTATACTAATATAATTAATGTGGAGTTGGATAATAGAGTAGAAAAATAATAATAGCTAAAAAATGTTGTGGTTTTTGTTTAATAAACATCTATTTGCTTAGAGACTGTAGGGTTTTCGTTATAAAATTATAGGGGTAAAAAATAAAATACTTTTTGCAGAAATAATATTTTTTAAAAAACATCTTGCATTTGAATAATTCTAAGTGGTAAATTGTTTTACAGAGACGTTCATAAAACTTTCACAGGTAGCAAAAGAGGGGAGAAAAGAGAAATTATGAATAAAAATAGATGGTTAATTGCATTATCCGCAATCGCTATTCACCTTTCAATCGGTGGAGCATATGCATACAGTGTATACAAGATACCGATTGTCACAGAAATGGGATGGAGTGAAACAAACGTAACAGTTGCCTTCACAATAATGATGGGGCTTGCTGGTTTTTCAGCAGCATTATTTGGTAACTTAGTAGAAAAAATGGGGCCTCGTAAATCTGCTATGATAGCAGCTGTTCTATTTGGGGCAGGACAAGCTGGTGCAGGTGTAGCGATTTCAATGGATTCCGTAACATTGTACTGGTTAACATATGGTTTACTAAGTGGATTGGGTATGGGTATTGGTTATATTGCGCCTGTATCGACATTAGTAAAATGGTTCCCGGATCGCCGCGGATTAGCAACAGGTATGGCTGTACTTGGATTTGGTTCAGGAGCACTTATTACAGCGCCAGTCGCAGCTAACTTAATGGAGGCTGTGGGTATTTCTACAACGTACTTTATTTTAGGGGCAAGTTATTTCACGTTAATGATTTTAGGGGCTTCATATATAGCACCGCCTAAACCTGGTTATATGCCAGCGAATATGAAGGCTGCTGCAGATAATGGTAAAGAAGTAGTGAAGAAAGATTTAGCTGTCATGTCAGCACGTGAAGCTGTAAAAACTAAGCATTTCTGGATGCTTTGGTCGATGCATTTAGTAAACGTAACAGCAGGTATTATGATGATTTCTGTTGCATCTCCAATGGCTCAAGAAATTGTAGGGTTATCAGTTGCGGGAGCCGCAGCAATGGTAGGAATAATGGGATTATTTAATGGTGGTGGTCGTTTAATATGGGCTGCTGTGTCCGACTATATTGGTCGTTCGAACGTCTTTGTAATTTTCTTTATCGCACAGCTAGTTACATTTATCGTCTTACCACATACTACAAACGTTATTATTTTCCAAGCGCTTATTTTCTTAGTAGTTAGTTGCTATGGAGGAGGTTTCTCGAATCTACCTGCATTTGCAAGTGATTTATTCGGTACGAAACAACTTGGAGTTATTCATGGTTATTTATTAACGACTTGGTCTTTAGGTGGTATTTTTGGTCCACTTTTAGTGAGCACTATTAAAAATTCTTACGGTAGCTATATTCCTGTATTCTATGTGTTTACAGGGTTGATTGCAGCTTCATTAATTATTTCATTAACTTTACGTGCAGATGTACGTAAACAAACAGCATTAAAAGAAGCTTCTCAAAAGGTTGGAGACGTCTCCGCTACACGATAATTTTACTTTCAATTCGCACTTGAAGGTAATGGCCATATGAGTGTCATTTCGCACATGACGCTTGTATGGTCTTTTTTTGTAGCTGTTGTTATATAACACTTGATTAATCTCTGTTTAATGTATAACAGTTGGTGTCTGCTGTCAATATCATTACGGGAAATGAAGTGATTTCGCTACTAAAAGAGAAATTTTGTAACGAAAAGCAAATGCGAGGTTTATAAACTAATTAGCAAGTTGGTGGCCACAAACTAATGTTTTGAAGCATTTTCGTCTTGAACGAAACGATAAAGAATAAAAGTATAAATAGGTTACCATTTCATTTTTTTGCGGTTACATGAATAAAAGATTCAACAGATCATTCAATCGTTCATTTTTATCCCTTCATCAATTTGATTGAATCTTTTCAAAACTTAGAACGTATATAAAATAAATAAGGAGGCATTGTGATATGGGGAAATTTTCTTTAAACGAGTTTATTAATAAAACACAGCAGGACGACAACGAAAATGAATATTTCGAGTTAGAAACTGAGCGTGTATTAGAGGTCAACCTAAATGGCGAGGTTTGGTCGAAGATGGGCGCGATGATTTCTTACGTAGGAGATATTAAGTTTGAGCGTGAGCGTGTGTTGGAGCATGGCTTAGGTAAAATGTTTAAAAAGGCATTAACTGGTGAAGGTACACAACTTATGAAAGCGAAAGGTAAGGGGCGACTTTATTTAGCCGATCAAGGAAAAAAAATAACGGTCTTCGATCTAAAGGATGAAGGTATTTGTGTAAACGGTAATGATTTACTCGCATTTGAGCCTAGTATTGATTGGGATATTCATTTGATGCGTAAAATGGCAGGAGTCATGTCAGGTGGGTTGTTTAATGTAACCTTACAAGGAAGAGGGAAGGTAGCTATTACAACTCATTTCGAACCGTTAACCTTGTTAGTGAAGCCTGGTGAAACGGTCTATACTGATCCACATGCCACAGTAGCATGGTCAGGTAATTTGTCTCCCGAGTTTAAAACAGATATTAGCTTCCGAACATTTATCGGTCGAGGTAGTGGTGAATCCATTCAAATGGCGTTTTCTGGTGAAGGGTTTGTCATCATTCAACCATATGAGGAAGTATATATGTCAAAAGAAGGCTAAAAAAGCGTGTCCGCGTTTTCAGGACACGCTTTTTTAATGTGGAAAAACAAAGCGCTCAGTCGGAACGGAAATCAACCCCTCGCTTTGCTGAAGAGTCATACTTTATCTTTTTTTTCATGTGATAAAAATCGCTAAAAGTCCGAGATACAGAGTAAACTACATTCCTGCGTTCATCCCTGCAATACGTCCTGTAACAAGTGCAGACGTAATATTATAGCCACCTGTGTAGCCATGAATATCAAGGATTTCTCCACAGAAAAATAAACCATCTTTTTTCTTTGAAGCCATTGTCTTTGGTTCAATCTCTTTAACAGAGACGCCACCACCAGTGACAAATGCTTTTTCAAGGGATTGTGTACCACTAACTGTCATTGTGAAATTGACGAGTAATCTAGCTAAGTTGCGGATTTTTTCCTGTGATAATTCAGTACCTGTCAGTTGTACATCGATATCTGCACGCTCACATAAAAATAGTAGCCAGCGTTCGGGCGCAATACCTTTCCAAACATTTTTCACCGCTTTTTTTGGATCTTCTTTAATGAGTCTGTTTAAATATTGCAGGCACGTTTCCTGATTATAATCAACAAGTGTTTGGATACGCATTGTCACAGGCTCGTAACCTGTTTTCATTAATTCTTTCACGATAAATTGACTACAGCGTAAAACGGCAGGACCGCTTATCCCGAAATGAGTAAAGAGCATGTCCATTTGATGTGTTACGAGCGCCTTGCCCTTTTTGTTTAAAACCGAGACAGCGACATCACGTAACGCAAGTCCTTGTAGCTCACGAGCTTGAATAAAATCCTCTTTTGATAGAACAGGAACCTCAGTAGGGAAAAGCGTTGTAATGGTATGGCCGGCACGCTCTGCCCATGGATAACCATCTCCTGTTGAGCCTGTTTGTGGAACAGCTTTCCCACCAACGGCAACGATTACGGCCTCACTACGAATTTCTGTGCCATCTGTAAGACGTACCCCAAGAATTTTTTCCTCATCCATTAGCATCTTATTAACGGGTGTGTTTAAGCGTACTTCCACGTGTAGTCTCTGAAGCTGACGAATAAGTGCATCTACAACATCTTGCGCGCGGTTAGATACAGGAAACATACGTCCATGATCCTCCTCTTTTAATGCCACACCAAGTCCTTCGAAAAATGCAATTATATCTTCGTTATTATAAACCGTGAATGGGCTGTAAAGAAAACGACCATTTCCAGGTATGTGCTTGACGATTTCTTCAACAGACAAACGATTTGTGACATTACAGCGACCACCGCCTGAAATGGCCAATTTTTTGCCGAGCTTTGTTCCTTTTTCTAGTAATAATACTTTCTTTTTACGTTCTCCAGCAGCGATAGCAGCCATTAAACCGGATGGGCCACCACCGATAACGATAACATCGTACATATATTTAAAAACTCACTTTCTTTTCAAATTAGGAATCTTTCCTATTATACATGAAGTCTATATAGAGGGGCTTCTTTCACATTGAAAATACGACAAAAGTATTTTATAATTTCTTATCTTCTACTTCACGTGGCTCTTCGCCATAACGTGTGGTTGATTTCCGTTCCGACCGGGCGCTTTCCTGGGGGCGTCCGATGAGCCGCTTGGGCCAACACGATGTTGGTCACGAAGGCGTTATCACAGGATGTGATGCTCTTAGCCTTTGTTCCCCTATGTGCTCGCTCCAGGGTCTCATCTGTGACGCTAATCCCCAAGGAGTCGCCCAGTCTCCACTACAATCAACTTATACACATGACATAAGTTTTAATATAATGTCATCCAAAGCTTTCAGTGAAGGGCAGAAGATGTAAAAATTGAAGTGTTTTTAGTGAGATAAAGTACTCGTCGATTGAACGAATACTCGGTGTAGAATAATCTCCCTGATGAAAGTTTTACTTTATCAGTATTGTCTGTATGAAATGAATGTCTTTTCATGCTATTATGGTAAAGGTTATGCACTAAATTATGAGGTGAAAAATAGAATGTGCGGATTTATAGGCTATATTAATGGAACAAATGTGATCGATCATCATCAAACGATCGAAAATATGATGAATACAATTATTCACCGTGGACCAGACAGCGGTGGGATTCACAGTGACGATAAAGTAACGTTAGGATTCCGTCGATTAAGTATTATCGACTTATCAGACGTGGCAAATCAGCCGTTGTACAGTGCGGATGGTAATATCGTTCTCGTATTTAATGGAGAGATCTTTAACTTCCAAGAGCTACGAGCTGATTTGATTGAAAAAGGTCACAACTTTAAAACACACTCTGATAGTGAAGTTATTATTTATGGTTATGTGGAATATGGTGTAGACTTTGTCAAAAAGTTACGCGGAATGTTCGCATTCTGTATTTGGGATAAAAAGAATGATTTACAATTCATCGCTCGTGATGGCTTTGGTATTAAGCCACTGTATTATACAGAAAACACAACAGATGGTACGTTTATTTTCGGTTCAGAAATTAAATCATTTTTACCACATCCATCATTTATTAAAGAGTTAAATAAAAATGCGCTACGTCCTTATTTGACGTTCCAATATTCTTCAATGGACGAAACGTTCTTTAAAGGTGTGTACAAATTACAACCGGCACACTATATGCTTATTGAAAATGGACAAAAGAAAATTGTGCAGTATTGGGATAAAAAATTCCATGCAAAAGAAGCTCCAATTGAAAAATATGTAGAAGACATTCGTACGACAGTAAAAGAATCAGTAGATGCGCATCAAATAAGTGATGTAAAGGTTGGTTCTTTCTTATCAGGTGGTATTGATTCAAGTTATATTACTTCATTATTACGCCCTGATAAATCCTTCTCTGTTGGTTTCTCCGATTATGAGGATATGTTTAATGAAACAAATTTAGCAAAAGATTTATCGGATACATTAGATATTCAAAATGAGCGTAAATATATTTCGGCAGATGAGTGCTTTGAAGCATTACCAAAAATTCAGTGGCATATGGACGAGCCGCAATCAAACCCATCTTCTGTACCGCTATACTTCCTTTCAGAGTTAGCATCGAAGGATGTAACAGTAGTACTTTCAGGTGAAGGTGCGGATGAAATTTTCGGTGGCTACTCATGGTACCAAAACTCTGGCAAAATGCAAAAATATGAGAAAGTTCCATTTGGTATTCGTAAAGCGTTACGTGGTATGGCAGAGGCGTTACCTAAAAATCAATATACGCACTTCCTTGTTAAAGGTGGTCAAACAGTAGAAGAGCGTTTCATTGGGGAAGCGGTCGTGTGGGATGAAGAAGATGCATTAAATGTCTTGAAACCAGACTATAAAAATGGTCCATCTGTAAAATCGATTACAAAACGTATTTACGATGAAGTTCCAGGCGATGATGATGTTACTAAAATGCAGTATCTTGATTTAAATCTTTGGATGCCAGGCGATATTTTATTAAAAGCAGATAAAATGAGTATGGCTCATTCAATTGAATTACGTGTACCATTTTTAGATAAAGAAGTAATGGAATTAGCGAAAAACATTCCATCAAAATATCGCGTAAATGACATTGATACGAAATATGTTCTTCGTCAAGCGGCGCATCAGGAATTACCTGAAGAATGGGCAAAACGTCCGAAGCTTGGCTTCCCGGTGCCAATTCGTCACTGGCTACGTGAAGAAAAGTATTATAAATTGGTAAAAGAAATGTTTACAACTGACTTTGCCAATGAATTCTTTGATACAAAACAATTAGTAGGCTATCTAGATGAGCACTATGAAGGGAAAGCAAATCGTGGGCGTTATATTTGGACAGTCTATGTGTTCTTAGTATGGTATAAACAATTTTTCGTAGATATGTAATAGAGAAGTAGCTTTAATCGGTGGGGGTTTTCGTAATCTCCACCGATTATTTTGAACCTTCTACTTTCCTTGGGGAGGACATAACTGCTATTTTTTATGGAGTGCTAGAACTTTTTAATGTATTTATGCGTCTCTTTACCTAGTAAATATGTTAAGATTACAGTTGGTTTATTTATATTATATTTTTCCAGGAAATGTTTTCTTGTTGTTTTCTGAATTTTGTTAATGTAGTCCTGTAGTTTTAACAGTGAAAGTAAGCTTTTTTATCTGGTAGCGTTTGCAAGTTGTTGTGAAACATCTCATAGCCGATTCCGGAAGCAATTATGCCGAGGTATAATTGATCGGCAAATATTTTATAGTTTTTTCTAAGTGTTACGATATTGAAAATATTGATTTTACGATGAATGGATGGGTACAATGTCCAATTTAATGAAAGGTACTGCGATATTAACGATGGGAATGTTTTTATCGAAGATACTCGGATTAATTTATATTTTTCCTTTTTATGCGATTGTGGGTGAGGAGAATGTAGCCCTTTATCAATATGCATATATTCCCTACTCGATTATGCTAGCAATAGCCATCTCGGGTGCGCCAATTGCGGTATCCAAATTTGTATCTAAATACAATGCAATAGGTGATTATCAATCAGGCCGCAAGCTTATGAAATCAGGCATACTTATTATGATGTGTACTGGGTTAGCGGCGTTTATTGTTCTCTTTATATTAGCTACACCAATAGCCGGTCTTGTTATTAAAAGTGATGAACAGGCATTTTCGGTAGAGCAAATTGCCTCAGTTATTCGCTGGGTTAGCTTTGCGTTAATTGTTGTGCCATTTATGAGTCTTTGGCGTGGATTTTTCCAAGGCTATGACAAAATGGAACCTACAGCAGTTTCTCAGTTAGTAGAGCAAATTGTTCGAATTGTTGTGTTATTGGGTGGTTCATTCTTAGTTGTGGTAGTTTTTAATGGGAAACCAGAAACAGCAGTTTCCTTTGCGGTGTTTGCTGCCTTTATTGGAGCAATTGGCGGGTTGCTAGTACTCTATTATTATTGGAAAAAATATCAACCTGAATTTGATTTATTGCGCAGTCAAAGTGTTACAACTACACAGTTACCAATGTCTAACATATATAAAGAAGTCATTACGTATTCGATTCCGATGGTGTTTGTAGGTGTTGCTAATCCGTTGTTCCAATTAGTGGATATGCTCACGTTTAATGGAGCTATGGCATCTATAGGCTTAGCGGAAGTGACGGATAAGTATTTATCAATGATAAACTTTACAACACATAAAGTTGTTATTATTCCAGTAATGCTAGCTACAGGTTTTTCAATGGCGCTAGTACCGACGATTACAAAATATTTTACGCAAGGTGAGTATTTATCGCTACGACATGCAATGGATAAGACATATCAGATATTGATTTTTATTACATTGCCAGCGGTAGTTGGGATATCATTGTTATCGAATGAAATATATTTTATGCTCTATTCTGAAAGTGAGATGGGGGCTATGATTTTAGCTCATTATGCTCCTATTGCTATTTTGTTTGCATTATTCCAAGTGACAGCAGCTCTTTTACAGGGCATTGATTTCCAAAAGTGGATTGTCCTCAGCTTATTATCTGGGATTTTAGTCAAGCTAGCGATTAACATTCCTTTAATTCGTTTAATGGAGGCAGATGGTGCACTTCTTGCCACAGCTATTGGCTATAGTGTTTCAATTATCATTAATATACTTGTGCTACGACAAACACTGAATTACAGATCAGAAATGGTTATTCGTCGTGTCATGCTCATTTCTCTTTTGACAGCTGCAATGGCGGCAAGTGTATTCATCGTTCATACACTTTTAGAGTTATTAATGGGACCAGTAAGTGGTAAATTCTCAGCATTAGTTTATTCTGTTATTTGTGCTGGAGTAGGTGTAGCAGTATATGGCTTTTTGTCTTTACGCCTAGGCTTAGCACAAAAGCTTCTCGGTGAACGATTGACAAGAATAACGAACAAACTGGGTTTTAAATAGGAGGTACTAATGCGATTAGATAAATTACTGTCGAATATGGGTTACGGGTCACGCAAGGAAGTTAAGCAGCTTCTAAAGCAAAAAGCAGTGACAGTAGATGGTGCATATGCGAAGGATGCAGCATTACATGTTGATCCTGAAAAGCAGGAGGTTTCTGTATTTGGTGAACGTGTGAACTATACAGAATTTGTATACTTTATGATGAATAAGCCTCCTGGTGTTATTTCTGCAACGGAGGATTTACGAGATGAAACCGTCATTGATTTGTTAGACCCTTTACATCAGCATTTCCAGCCTTTCCCTGTTGGTCGCCTAGATAAAGATACAGAGGGATTATTGCTAATAACAAATGATGGTACGTTAGCACATAATTTATTGTCTCCTAAAAAACATGTGCCGAAGGTTTATTATGCACAAATAGAAGGAATTGTGACTGAGGAAGATTGTGAGAAATTTGCTCAAGGTGTTGAGCTAGATGATGGTTATGTAACCAAACCAGGAGAGCTCATCATATTAAAATCTGCTCAACAATCAGAAATTGAGTTAACGATCCAAGAAGGCAAGTTTCATCAGGTGAAGCGTATGTTTGAGGCTGTTGGAAAACGTGTAACCTATTTAAAACGTCTATCAATGGGCAATCTAAAGTTAGATGACAGTCTAGATTTAGGTGAATATCGAGAATTAACGGCTGAAGAGCTAGCCTGCTTACAAAATAGGGATTAAAGAATACCTCGATGCTAACGATGATTAGTATCGAGGTATTTTTTATATACATACTTATACCAGTAACTGTATAATTGATGTAAACTTTGGTGAAAGGCTATTTAGTCTATGGGACTAAAAATCACTAAATGTTTCGAAAAAATGATGGTGAAAATAAGTAGAGGTCACGTTAATGAAAAACCTAAGAATTAAATTATTAATATCTTTAATTGCCTTTGCATTAATACTTGTTACTGTAATTTTTTATTTCAATAGGCAAATACTTACGGCAGATATCGAAAAACAAGAAGTCATGAATAGAACATTAATTGAAAATCACATTCTGACAGATATGCAAACAGTAGATAATGCACATTATTATTTTGATAAAAATCTCTCTGAGAAAATGGAAGCAGTACTACGAAAACTAATTACAAATTATGAGGCAAACCCACATATAGCAAAGTGGGATTTGCAGAAAATAAAAAACGAGCATGGAATGGATGTGTACATACTCGATCAATCAAATACCGTCATTTATACAACTTTTGAAAAAGATAAAGGTTTAAATTTTTCTCAATGCTGCACACGTTTTTCTACTTTACTAGACAAGCGTCGAGTAAGCGGGGAATACTATGCTGATGGTATAGATATTTCAACAACTACTGGGGGATATCGAAAATTTGGTTATTTAGCAACACCTGACAAAAAATATTTGTTCGAGGTAGGTATAGACTTACTTGAAGATCCTGTATTCCAAACTTTTAACTTCGGAAAGACTGCTGACTATCTAATTGATAAATATGCTGATTTGTTAGAAGTACAAACGATAAGTGCGGGAGGGATTTTCTTTGATGATTCTAAATCTCGTAAAACTGTAAAAGATCAATCGGAAATATTTCAAGAGCATTTTGAGCTAGCAAAAGAAACGATGAAGCCAACGGAATATGAAAAGAAGTTTAAAAACGGCTATATTGAAAGGTACCGTTTTTTACCATATAAAGCAGAAACGGTTCGGGGAGCATCCTCTAAAAGAGTTGTATATGTAAAATACGGTAATTTCACTGAAATTAGAGCGCTAACTAAAAATACAAAGCAGTTTAGACTGTTACTGGGTATTGCCTTAGTAACTTCTTTCATCATGCTATTAGTCATCAACAAACTCCTTTCCAAAACGATTCATCTCGCAACATACGATCCATTAACAAATGTTTACAATCGTGCTACCTATATTAGAAAAATGGGCAATTTATTAAGAAAAAGGAAGACGAATCAACCTGGTTTATTGCTGTTAGATTTAGATAATTTCAAACAAGTAAATGATCGATTTGGACATGTTGAAGGTGACAAGATCCTGATTGAAACAGCCAGAATTTTAAAACAAGAAGTAGGGAAAAATGGCTTTGTTGTTAGATTTGGTGGAGATGAATTCGCAATTGTTTTGTATGATACGAAAGATGAATATATGGAAAGATTAGCGCATTCTATTTTGGAGAAAATTCATCACTTGAAGTATGCGGATACAATTTCTGATGATACATGGTCTGTACTTTCAGTCAGTATGGGCGGTGCCATTTGCAGTCATCCAAATGAGTCAGAAAGAAGCTTATTTGAGCGTGCAGATAAGGCATTATATCAATCGAAAAATGCTGGTAAAGACCAATACAGCATTTATGAAGAAGTTACTGTTGAGGAAGAACGCTAAAGTCACTTTGAAATTTTGAATATAATTGTAAAATAAATCATTAGCTCGCTCCAGTCTTATTAGTGAGTCCAAGTAAGTATTTCAACTGCTTGAGATTCGCTGATAGACATGGAGCGTTTTTTTGACTGAAGGGAATTTCCCTAAAACCCACTGATTAAAGTTTCACTTTGTCCCGTATTAACGGGCAGTAAGTTGTCTTACTGAAGCGAAGCGTCAAGTACTCCCACTTCAAAACGTAATGAGAGCAAAGAAATTAGGTAGGAGG
>NZ_JBNNUX010000008.1:101019-101145 GCF_050280145.1 Lysinibacillus sp. NPDC093688 | reverse complement strand
GTAAAAACCCGATTGGTGAAGACTAATAATCAGTGGGGAAAAAGAACCCCCACTGATTAAAGTTTCACTTTATCCCGTATTAACGGGCAGTAAGTTATCTTACTAAAAATGAAGCGTCAAGTACTA
>NZ_JBNNUX010000008.1:0-100925 GCF_050280145.1 Lysinibacillus sp. NPDC093688 | reverse complement strand
TACCTCCCACTTCAAAACGTAATTGAGAGCAAAGAAATTAGATAGAAGGCTAACTGCCCGTAAAAACCCGATTGGTGAAGACTAATAATCAGTGGGGATAAAGAACCCCCACTGATTAAAGTTTCACTTTATCCCGTATTAACGGGCAGTAAGTTATCTTACTAAAAACGAAGCGTCAAGTACTCCCACTTCAAAACGTAATTGAGAGCAAAGAAATTAGATAGAAGGCTAACTGCCCGTAAAAACCCGATTGGTGAAGACTAATAATCAGTGGGGAAAAAGAACCCCCACTGATTAAAGTTTCACTTTATCCCGTATTAACGGGCAGTAAGTTGTCTTACTGAAGCGAAGCGTCAAGTACTCCCACTTCAAAACGTAATGAGAGCAAAGAAATTAGGTAGGAGGCTAACTGCCCGTAAAAACCCGATTGGTGAAGACTAATAATCAGTGGGGATAAAAAGCCCCCACTGATTAAAGTTTCACTTTATCCCTATTGTGGCTTAAGTTTTGATCTATAAAATATACAACTGCATAAAACAAGAACAGCGATAACTGAAAACATTGCATCCATGTAATGTGTTAACAGCCACCCGCCAATAATTGGGCCAATAAAGCCTCCTAAATTTTTAAATTGAGCTGCTCCTAAATAGACTCCCTTTTGTGTATCAGGTGCAATTTCATCAATCAAGATACTCATAGTCGGAAAGGCGAAAATTTCACCAATCGTGAATATAATCATAGCAATTATATATAGTGGATAGTTATTTGAGAAGCCGAATAATAAAAGACCAAACGCGAAGAACAGAATCCCTACTAATAGAGTAGTTGTCGATGAAAAACGTTCTGAAAGTATACTAATAGGTAATTGTAGTAATAATACAACTGATGCATTTAGTGAGATTAGTACAGAATAGAGCTTGGCACCATCTTCGATTTTAAGTTCAATGATTTGTGGTAATGTTGAATCAAATTGAGAGTAACCAATATTTATTAAAATTGCTCCAAAAATAAAGCTTAGAAGTACACGATTCGTCAAAAGTATCGTGAAGGTTTGAAGTATTTTTGTAGGTGTTGAAGCTTTTGGTTGCTGCATTTCATAGCGATTTAAAACGAAAAATAAAAATACAGCATAAATAATATACATAATTCCTGTCAGCATAAATGGAATACTTGGGCTAGACAATTGAGATATATAAACACCAATAACAGGACCGATGACAGCCGCTATGTTAATTGCTGTATAACGAAGTGAGAACAATCTTTTTCGTTTTTCGGCAGGAGTAAAATCAATCATTAATGCCTGTGTCGAGGGTTCAAAGAAGGAGCGACATAAGCCATTTAGGGCATTCAATGCTACGAAGAACCAAACCGTATGAGCTGTTGCAAAGCCAAAGAACACAATGCTCCAAACAACAATAGTAAGTAAAATGATGCTCTTCCTGCCAAATCGGTCAGTTAAATAACCACCAAAGAATCCTCCGACAGTGGAGATTAACGGTGCAATACCAATCGTCAACCCTATTTGTAATGGGGATGCTTCAATTTCATTATGTAAGTAAATGGCTAAAAAGGGCATTGCCATAAAACTTGCTATGCGTGTGAAAATAGTTCCGCCTAAAATGATCCAAACTAGAGGATGAAATAGTTTAGGGATTTTCATAGAAAATCATCCTTTCACAATGTAGAATGTTTCGATTTTAACGGATTGTTAAGCAATTGTAAATAGTCAAAAAATTGGAGATAACGCCGAGAAAAACATGTTTTGCATGAATCTATAGGGGAGGAATGCTTTGCATAAACTCATCACAATGTGAGGTTGATTTCCGTTCGGACTGGGCGCTTTCCTGGGGCGTCCGATGAGCCGTTTGGTCCAACAGATGTTCTTTGCGCGAAAGCGAAGTGCAAACGAAGCGGCAGCCGCACCGAGGTTGGTCACGAAGGCGTTGTCACAGGACGTGATGTTTTTAGCCTTCGTCCCTCTGTCCACCCTACATGGCATACTTTTTAACAAATGTCATCCTCAACTTTTATGATGAGATAATGAATATTTATCATTAGAGGAAAATTTTACTAAAAGTAATCGCGATATTTTGTGAGTATTTGCTTGGTAGCTTGATAAATTGTGTGGGAATCAAAAAAGTAGAAAACAAAAAAAGAATGACCACGACGAAAGGTCATTCTTTTCCAATACAAAATGCTTTACGCGTTACACGTAAAAACTAAGAAGTCAATTTTACTTTTTTCTTCGTCGTTGTCCATTTGCCTCGACTTGGACTCATCACCAAATCGTTAAAGGCTAACACGTTCAAATCTCTTTGAACGGTGCGAGGAGTGATACTAAACTCTTCGACTAAATCCTGTGTAGACACGGTTCCTTTGTCTAAAATAAACATGTACACATCTTTAATACGATTAAGCATTCGATCAGTAGTTGGTTTCATAAATGAACCACTCCTTCATCTTAATTCTCTTGGCAAAGACTAGCGGACGACAATATGTGCGGAGTGCACTTAGGCTAATAAGTAGCTGCCTTAGACATCCCCTTTTCTAATTTTATATTCAGAAAAATTATCTGATAAGTTCATTATATAGAAAAACAAGTCAGTTTTCTAGTGAATGCAAGAGGAATTTACAATTAAGACATAAAATTTTTACTGTATTTTGTGGGAATAAGTGAAAAACGTGCTATATGTGGTAGTTTTCGAAGTAAGATTTTGAAAAGTTGTCAGAAAGATGATTGTAATTTATGTTGTAAAGAGTAGAATAATGTTATTACTTTAGAGGAGGTACATCATATGGATTGGTTACAAGCTGCAAAAGAAAGACAAGATGAATTGATACAAGATTTACAGGAGCTTGTGCAAATTAATAGTGTTCTCGATGAGAATACGATCACTACTGAAGTACCTTTTGGTGATGGTCCATTAAAGGCTCTTGAATGGTTATTATCAAAGGGCCAAGCTGAAGGTTTGCAAACTAAAAATATTGATAATTATGCAGGTCACATACAGATGGGTGAAGGTGATGATTTATTAGGTATTTTATGTCATGTTGACGTGGTACCAGTTGGTGATGAAACAAATTGGACATACCCACCTTTTAGCGGCACTGTAGCAGATGGAAAGCTATTTGCTCGTGGTGCAATAGATGATAAAGGCCCAACAATTGCAGCATGGATGGCCATGAAACTTGTCAAAGATGCAGGCATTGAGCTTAATAAAAGAGTCCGTATGATAATCGGTACGGATGAAGAAACTGGCTTCCGCTGTGTCGACCACTATTTTAAACATGAGGAAATGCCGACGATTGGATTTGCACCAGATGCGGATTTCCCGCTCATCAATGCTGAAAAGGGCATTGCAGAGCTAGTGTTCTCTCAAAATAAAACAGGCGATGCTTCGAAAGAACAGCTATTACTATTTAATGCTGGAAAGCGACCAAATATGGTACCAGATTTTGCAAAAGCAACAGTGCAATTTGTGTCCCCGCAATTCGAACAGAATTTTCACGCATTTTTAAGCAAAAATCAGCTAGAAGGCTCTTTATTAATGGAGGGTTCTCGCTATATAATAACTATCAAAGGTAAGGCAGCCCATGCAATGGAGCCGGAAAAAGGTGTCAATGCAGCTGTTTATCTTACAGCATTTTTACAACAAGAGTTGACGACAGAGGCAAGTAAACAATTTGTTGACTTTACCGCAGATGTTTTTTATCAAGACCATTATGGCAACAAGCTTGATTTACAATTCGAGGATGAAATGTCTGGTAAAACTACATTAAATCCAGGTATTGTAACCTACGATGTGGCTAAAGGTGGCAGTATGGTCATTAGTATGCGCTATTCTGTCACATATCCGTTTGATGAAAAAATCACGGAAGCACAACGCTTAACTGCGGCAAAAGGATTTTCATTGGATATTCAAGATGACTCTAAACCTCATTATGTAAGCGAGGACGATGCATTTATCCAGACTTTAGCAGATATCTATAGACGTCAAACCGGAGATTATGAAACGCCTTTACTGTCCACTGGTGGTGGTACGTATGCACGTGTCATGAAAAAAGGTGTAGCATTTGGCATGTTGTTCCCAGGTGAGCCTGACGTAGCGCATCGTGCGGATGAGTTTGTCGTCATTGAAAATCTCATAAAAGCAACAGCTATTTATGCTGAAGCAATTGTTGAACTTGCAGGAAACAAATAAATTAAAGATGAAAAGGATGAACGAAACATGGCATATTCATTATGGAATGATCAAATCGTTGAAGAAGGATCTATTGCAGTCTCTCCAGAAGACAGAGGTTACCAATTTGGTGACGGCATTTATGAAGTAATAAAAGTATATAACGGAAATATGTTCACAGCACAAGAACACATTGATCGTTTCTATGCAAGTGCCGAAAAAATTCGTCTTGTCATTCCTTATACTAAAGACGTATTACACAAATTATTACATGAACTTATTGAAAAAAATAATTTGGAAACAGGTCATGTTTACTTCCAAATCACACGTGGTACAACTTCTCGTAATCATGTTTTCCCAGATGCAAGTGTTCCAGCTGTATTAACAGGGAATGTAAAAGTTGGAGAGCGTTCATATGAAAATTTTGAAAAAGGTGTTAAGGCTACCTTGGTAGAGGATATTCGCTGGTTACGCTGTGATATTAAATCTTTAAACTTATTAGGTGCTGTAATGGCAAAACAGGAAGCATCTGAAAAAGGTTGCTATGAAGCTATTTTACATCGCGGTGACATCGTAACAGAATGTTCATCAGCAAATGTTTACGGCATTAAAGATGGTAAGCTTTATACACACCCTGCAAATAACTTCATTTTAAACGGTATTACACGCCAAGTTATTTTAAAATGTGCTGAGGAAATTAATTTACCTGTTATTGAAGAACCAATGACAAAGGCTGATTTATTAACAATGAGTGAGATCATTGTGTCATCTGTATCTTCTGAAGTAACACCTGTTATCGATGTAGATGGTAACAAAATTGGTGCTGGAGTTCCAGGTGAATGGACTCGTAAATTACAACAAGCATTCGAGGCGAAATTACCGCTTTCCATTAATGCGAAATAAATGAATTCTGTAAGAGAGCTATCCTAAACTTTGGGTAGCTCTCTTTTTCTATAGAATAAATTATGGATGTTTTCTCCTGAAACGTCATGTAAAATAAAAAACGATGACTACAGTTGTAGAATGATTGCTATCGGGATTTAATTTCAATGGGCAAATGTCGATGTAATGTATGCAATTGTTTCTATTTATCTTCATTTAGCAATATTTTGCGACAACAGCAAATGGTTTTCTGTGCGAAAGCGAAGCGACAGCAACAAATGGTTTTCTGTGCGAAAGCGAAGCGACAGCAACAAATGGTTTTCTGTGCGAAAGCGACAATTACGCCAAGGCGTAATTGATATTGCGATTGATTTGCCTACTAAGCAAGAGTGGAGAAATTAGCAAATTAGATATAGGGCGAGTAAGATTGGAGTGACCAAAACACATGGCACAATTGGTGAAATTACAAGATTATATTTCACGCTATCAAATTGATTTAGCAAGATATCCAACACAATTTGTACGCTTAAAGCAAAGTCAATGGGAGCGTGTTAAGCGACAGTGGGAGTTAGGAGAGGAAATTAGCGAGTGGCAACATAACGACGACGATTCAGAAAATGATTCTTTTGAGGGAAAAGAAAGGTTCTCTTTATTCAAAAAAATATTCTCAGGTCGTCAGAAGGAAGAAAATGAGGATATTGAACAGATCGAAATAACGAATGAACTAGTGAGTGATGAAGATAGCATACCGGACGAAGAAACGACTTTAACATTTGAACCCAAAATTGTCTATGCACCACAATCTGTTCATGAATTAAAACGAATGTTTATCGATCAATTTTTCCATTTCCAAATGAAATGGGCAAGTTCAACACTACGTGAAAAGTCGTATGTAGATCCTCGTTTTATGCGTGATCCTTTGTTGCGAAATTTGTTACAAAAATTACCTGATAATTATTTGCTTTTTTATTATCCTATTTTACAAATTAGAAAAGCACCTATAGAGCTTGATGTCGTGCTAATGTCACCGACAGAATGTATTTGTATAACAGTACTAGAAGCGGAAAATCAAGCAGTTTATGTAGGAGGCAGTGAGCGATTTTGGATAAAAAAAGTAGGGACGAAGAATTCAAAAGTCCTGAATCCAATGATAAGTTTAAATCGTATGGAGTCTGTATTAACTCAATTATTTAAGCAGGATAATATAAATGTGCCGATTCGCAAGGTTATTTTAACACAGAATGGTTATTTCGATTATCCAGGATCACCTTACGGAATTCAATTTGTTGATCGTCGAAATTATGGAGAGTGGATGGAGCAATTAAGGAAAGTTTCCTCTCCTATGAAGCATATGCAAATTCGTGCTTCTCAAACGATTTTAAGCAATGTACAAACAACATCCTTTAATCGAGATATTTGGCAGCAATCGTCTCAACCAGCCGGGGATTAGGTAATGAAAGTATTATTTATTGTGAATGAAGTAGCTGGGCACGGTAAAGGTAAAAAAGTTTGGCATCATCTTCAACAGCATTTAACAATTAACTATGAAGTCGCCTTTACAGAATATGAGGGACAAGGGCAGGAGCTTGCAAAAAATTGGGCGCAAGATGCTCAAACAAAAAAATTAATTGTTATTGTTGGCGGTGACGGCACGATACATGAGGTTGTTAGTGGCGTTGTACATAATAAATTTATAGTTATTGGTGTAGTTCGTGCTGGTTCTGGAAATGATTTCGCACGGTACTTTACAACATTTAAGGATGCCTTTCAAATTGAAAGCTATATACAAAATGAACTGGTTTACCTCCCTATGGATGTTGGTGCCTTTCAGTTTGGGAATCATCAGCATGAGATTTTTGTCAATAATGCTGGCGTGGGCTTTGACGCATTTGTCACCAAACGTATTAATACATCTCGCTTGAAGCTTTACCTCAATAAAGTAAGGCTCGGTAAGCTATCCTATGCTGTGGCTGTTGTTAGAGGACTATTTAGCTTTAGACGCTTTGATGTAAAGATTCAAGCAAACAATCAAGAATGGCAATTTCAGCAAGCATGGTTTGTTGCGATGTGCAATCAACCTTATTTCGGAGGAGGAATGAAAATTTCCCCATCTTCAAAACCTGATGATGGACAAATCGAAATTACAATCGTTCACGGTATTTCCCGACTTAAATTGTTACTAGTATTCGTCACTGTATTTTTTGAAAAACATACAAAATTTAAAGAGATTACTTTTTTGCAAGGCCATCAATTTAACATTTTCGTGCACGGAAATGACGTTGATTGTCATACAGATGGTAACTATATTGGGGAAATTAAAGAGGGAACGAGGATTCATTGTACAGTGCAACGTGATTCTTGGCAGGTATTATCAGAGGAACATTGAAAAAATGGTCCAGGGGATGACATTTGATAAAGTATGCTATGCATAAAAGTTGATCTTCGTTCCAGCTGGGCGACTCCTTGTGGATTAGCGTCACGGAAATCAATCCTGCGTTATGGTGATGAGTCAAAAAATATCATTTCGCAATAATTTCATGCGAATTTTATGGTAATACGTTATACTATAAAAAATCAATAATTTCATGAGAAAGAAATGAGGAAGAAAATTGAGATTAAGAAATAAGCCTTGGGCGGAGGAAATGATTACGAGTAATCCAGAGGTGATTGTTCCAAATCCTGAAGACTTTAAAGGAAATTGGCAGGCTGTTTTCGGAAATGACAACCCACTACATATTGAAGTAGGTACTGGGAAAGGGCAATTTGTCACAGGTATGGCCTTACAAAATCCGGATATAAATTATATTGGCATTGAGCTTTATGACAGTGTAATTGTTTGTGCATTGGAAAAAATTTTAGAGGCTAAATCTCCAGCGAATTTACGACTATTAAAAGTAAATGGCGCAGATTTATATAAATACTTTGAAAAAAATGATGTGGATCGTGTGTATCTGAATTTCTCAGATCCTTGGCCAAAAACGCGCCATGCTAAGCGACGTTTAACACACGGGGATTTCTTGAAATTATATGAGTCGATTTTAGTGGATGAAGGGGAAATCCATTTTAAAACGGACAACCGTGGTTTGTTTGAGTATTCATTAACTAGTATATCTGAATATGGTATGTTACTTAAGTATGTATCACTCGACCTACATGCGAATATGCCTGAGGACAATGTTATGACTGAATATGAGCAGAAATTTTCAGCTAAAGGACAGCCAATCTATCGTCTAGAATCGCAATTTTTAACTAAATAGGGGGAGTATGGATGGATCAGTTAAAGTTTCACAATATGTCATTATCATGGCTAAACGGGGGTGTCACTTGCCTTGATGGCGGTGCTATGTTTGGCGTTGTACCAAAACCACTTTGGGCACGCAAATATCCAGTCAACGAAAAAAATCAAATCGAGTTACCAACTGAGCCGATTTTAATTCAATATGGTGGCAAAAACTATATTGTTGATACAGGCGTTGGCTTTAACAAATTAAATGAAAAACAGCTACGAAACTTTGGGGTAACTGAGGAGTCAACATTAGCGGCTAGCTTACAGGAGCTAGGATTAACAACTGCTGATATTGACGTAGTATTAATGACGCATTTACATTTTGACCATGCTGGCGGTTTAACGCAATGGGAAGATGATGTACTTGTACCAACATTCCCGAATGCAAAAATCTTTGTAACGAAAATTGAGTGGGATGAAATGCGTGAGCCAAATATTCGCTCGAAAAATACGTATTGGAAAGAAAACTGGGAGCCAGTTCAGCACTTAATCGAAACGTATGAAGGTACGTTAGAGGTAGCGCCGGGTATTGAAATGATTCATACTGGTGGTCATAGTGATGGACACGCTATTATAAAATTGACTCAAAATGGCGAGGTATTATTGCATATGGCAGATATTATGCCAACACATGCACATCAAAATCCATTATGGGTTTTAGCGTATGACGACTATCCAATGACGAGTGTCTATGCGAAGGAACGTATAATGAAAGAAGCACTTGCGAATGGCTACGGCTTTATCTTCTACCATGACGCGTATTACCGCATGATTAAATGGGATGAAACAGGTAAAGAAATTGTAGATAAGCTAGAACGTAGTAGACAAGCTGTTATTACATTCTGATTAATAGAACGTGTGAACCTTTTGTGTTCGCGCGTTTTTTTATTGCGGTGTAGAAAAGTATTGAGTCAATGAAATTAAGGTAAAGTATGGTTCTTTGGCAAAACTAGGGTTTGATTTCCGTTCCGACCGGGCGCTTTGTTGCTGCCGCTTCGCTTTCGCACAGATAAAACATTTGCCGCTGACGCTTCGCTTTCGCGCAGAGCAGAGCTTCCTGGGGGCGTCCGATGAGCCGCTTGGGGCAACAGGATGTTGGTCACGAAGGCGTTATCACAGGACGTGATGCTTTTAGCCTTCGTTCCTCTATCGCTAATCCCCGAGGAGTCGCCCAGTCTCCACTCCAATCAGACGCTTCACATAGAATGTATCTCTGGTACGTCACTCTAATTTATAGTGATGAATTGGAACTTCAGCAATTGTTTTTCATGCAAAAGTATGCCATATATATAAATTATTGCCGTTAAACAGTCGGAACGGAAATCAACTCTATATTAAGGTGATGAGCTTAATTGTCTATACCCCATTTTTTTGACACTTTTTCCGTGAACATTTTGGAAAATATGATACACTAAAGGCTATACTAAAACACAAAAGAGAGTTGAAATTTAATGGCAACTGAGCAACCATTTTTACCAGTATTACTAGGATCAGATATGAATGCATATGGTATGGCACGTGCATTTTATGAGGCATATGGTATTAAACCACTTGTATTAGGGCGTTCACATTTAACGGCAACGCAAGACAGCCATATCATAAATTTCCAAGAGATTGATCGCTTAAATGAACAGGATGTATTTGCACCTGCACTTGCAAAGGTCGCAAAAAAATATTCTGATAAAAAACTATTGTTGTTAGCGTGTGGAGATGATTATGCAAAGCTTATTATCAAAAATAAGCCAGCATTGCAGGAACATTTTACAGTACCATATATTGACGAATCATTAATGGATGAAATTTTATTAAAAGAAAATTTCTATAAAATGTGTGATAAGTACGATTTTAAGTATCCAGGTACGACGACAGTGACAGCTGACAATTACGAAAACTTTACGCCTCCTTTTGAATATCCAATTATTTTAAAGGCATCGAACTCGGTGGAATACTGGGCATGTTCATTCCCAGGTAAGAAAAAAGTATTCGTTGCACATGATGAAGCGGAAAAAACAGCTATTTTAAAAGCAATCTATAGCTCAACTTATCAGGACACAATGATTATTCAAGAATTCGTCCCAGGTGACGATTCTTATATGCGTGTATTAAATGCATATGTAGGGAAAGACGGCAAAGTGAAGTTAATGTGTCTAGGAAACCCAATCTTAGAAGAGCATTCACCTGAAGGAATCGGTAGTTATGCAGCAATCGTTACAACATACGATAAAGAATTAATGGATCAAGTACGATTCTTCTTAGAAGATATCGGTTATACAGGCTTTGCTAACTTCGATATGAAATACGATATGCGGGACAAACAATATAAGTTGTTTGAAATCAATTTGCGTAATGGCCGTTCAAGCTATTATGTGACAGCAAGTGGTCATAATTTAATGAAGTGTGTAGCTGATGACCATATGTTAAATATTGAACAGGAAGTAACTTATGTTCAAGATAAGCATTTATGGATGATTATTCCTAAAGGTGTATTATTTAAATATGCATCAAATGAAAAGCTTAAACTAGAAGCGAAAAAGTTAATTCGTGAAGGGAAATATACAAACTCTCTTTACTTTAATCAAGATATGAATGCAAAACGTTGGGTGAAGCTAACGTTAAATAATTTAAATTATTATCGAAAATATAAAAAGTACTTTAACAATAAAGGTTTGACTGAATAAAACAAAGAAGCCATCTCAAATTAACTGAGATGGCTTTTTCATAGAGTCGGAAAACAAAATGATTAAGGGGGAAATTGTGAATGTTGTGCATTTATAAATGAGGGTGATTTCCGTTCCAGGCTACTCGCTTTCCTGTGGGCGAGCGTCGAGCCGCTTCCTCCGCTTCGCTCCGTGCAGGGTCTCGCCTGTCTCGCTTTCCCACGGGAGTCGAGTAGCCTTCCACTTCAATCAGCAGTAGCGTATACATTTATTAATTTCAAAAGTGAACACTATGGTTACTCGCAATAATTGAACAGAATAGATTTATAACAGTGACGCAATTGTAAGTCTATTATTAATGCAGTTTCATATATAAAAGTATTTGTTACTGTCGCAACATTATCATTGAGATTCGCATAGATACATTGTTTGCTGACGCTTCGCTTTCGCACAAAAAACATCTGCTAAAGTTTTGTTTTATAACAATAAAGTATAGTAACTTTCCAGTAGATATATTCTATATGAAGTGGTTGATTGGAGTGGAGACTGAGCGACTCCTTGGGGATCAGCAATAGAGGAACGAAGGCTAAAATCATCACATCCTGTGATAACGCCTTCGTGACCAACATCCTGTTGCCCCAAGCGGCTCATCGGACGCCCCCAGGAAAGCGCTCAGTTGGAACGGAAATCAACCCCTCGTATTGCAGAAGGACCGAACTTTAATATGACCTTAATTTGATTGATATAATAGTTTTTCAACAACATGAAAGAAGCCATCTCAAATAATAGAGATGGCTTCTTTTTAGAGTTCTATAATATTTGTTCGAGTATTTCTGAGTAGGGTTATACTTCTTGTAGCTCTACTACAACACCAGAGCGAGCGTCAGCAGCAAATTCAAATGTTTGCATTTCACCCTCGTGTAAACGAGAGATACCTCCACGGTATACAGGAATAGTCATAATGCCATTTGAAAAATTGTCTGTTTTCATAAAAATCCAAGAACCGTCAATCGGTGAATCTTTTTTAAATTCCTTTTTTATGTTTTCGAGTACTTGTCCTGCAGGTACATACGGAGAAACCTTTTCACTTGCTTCTTTAACAATGACTGCGGCAGCAAGGCCAGTAGCAACACCAATTAAAAAATCACGTAATTTCATGCTTTTTTCCTCCTTTTTCTATAGCTTCATTTTAACATAGCATACAGAGTGAATGCACGTTCACGCGTTAGCACTTTTTTAGGAAATGTATCCATATTGCGAAGTTGGCATTCGATTTCACCTTGGCGTAATTGTTACTGCCGCTGCGCTTTCGCACAGATAAATATTTCAGCAAATTTGGGATACCCTGTGACGAGAGCATTTATCCCGTTACCCATTGGAAAATGGGAGTCCTCCGCTGAATATAGATAAATATGTTACAATGGACAAGGAAGAATATTCTACTTCGTGGGGAGAGAGTCAACATGAATGAGGAAACATTACAATTATTTAAAACATTAACGGAATTACCAGGTGCGCCGGGTAATGAACATGCAGTACGTGCATTCATGCGTTCTGAGTTGGAAAAGTACTCGGATGAGATCGTTCAGGATAATTTAGGGGGTATTTTCGGTGTAAAGCATAGTGAAGTTGCTGATGCACCAAAAGTGTTGGTTGCTGGTCATATGGATGAAGTGGCATTCATGGTTACTTCTATTACCGATAACGGGATGATCCGCTTTCAAACATTAGGTGGTTGGTGGAACCAGGTTATGCTAGCGCAACGCGTTGAGGTATTTACCAATAATGGCGCGATACCAGGTGTAATTTCATCCATACCACCACATTTATTAACAGATGCTGAACGTTCTAAACCGATGGATATTAAAAATATGCTTATAGATGTTGGCGCAGACAATAAAGAAGATGCTATTGCACTTGGTGTTCGTCCAGGTCAATCAATTATCCCTGTCTGCCCATTTACACCGATGGCCAATCCGAAAAAAATTATGGCCAAAGCTTGGGATAACCGCTATGGCTGTGGATTGGCAATTGAATTGATGAAAGAAGTTAAGAATGAAAAGCTAGCCTCGCATTTATATTCAGGTGCAAATGTGATGGAAGAGGTTGGTCTGCGTGGTGCTCAAGTGTCCGCAAATATGATTAAACCAGATTTATTCTTTGCTCTAGATGCTTCACCTGCAAATGATATGTCAGGAGAAAAAAATCAATTTGGTCAGCTTGGAAAAGGGTCATTATTACGTATTCTTGACCGTACAATGGTTACACATAAAGGCATGCGTGAGTTTATTTTAGATACTGCCGAAACGAATCATATCCCTTATCAATATTTTGTATCACAAGGTGGTACGGATGCAGGACGTGTGCACACAGCGAATGACGGTGTTCCTAGTGCAGTAATTGGAATTTGCTCACGCTATATTCATACAGCTGCATCGATTATTCATATTGATGACTATGCAGCTGCAAAAGCTTTAATAGTAGAACTAGTGAAAAAAGCAGATCGTTCGACATTAGCAACGATTCGCGCTAATGTGTAAAGTAAGACATCCACTGAAACAAGTTAAAAGATGCCTTTAGGGGCATCTTTTTCTATGCAAAGAAAGAGGGATTAGAACATGAACATAGCTATTGGCACAACTAACAAAGCAAAAACAGAGGCAGTTGAAGTTATAGCTAGAAAGTATTTTGATAAACCAAATTTCACTTACATTAAAGCTGCATCACAAGTATCTGATCAACCGATGACTCATGAAGAAACACGCTTAGGCGCAATAAACCGTTCGAAAAACGCAATCGATGAGACGGGTGCGCAATTATCATTTGGATTAGAGGGTGGAGTGACTGAAATTGATGGTGTGATGTATATTTGCAACTGGGGAGCTCTTACCGTATCAAATGGCACAACCTATACAGCTTCGGGCGCACAAATTATATTACCAGAAGAAATTGCCCAGGAAATAAGAGCAGGGAAGGAACTTGGACCTGTAATGGAGCAATATACACAACGTCGGGATATCCGACAAGGTGCGGGAGCTGTAGGTATTTTTACACAAGGGTTAGTAAGTCGTCAGGCGATGTTCGAGCATATAGTCTCGCTTCTTGTTGGTCAATATTTATTCACATTAGCGCATGAGTAGTGTCTATTGATTAGTAATAATGGAACAGTGAAGTTGCATAATTGATAAAACTTTTTTAAAATAGAAAAAAGTTAGCAATGAAAGGATGAAGATCATGTCTTATACATCGGTGAGAGTTGTTGGCTTACTACTTCTACTTTTTGGGCTTACGGGTTGTAATCAATCGGTTGATGAACAAATTCAAGATGGACTTCAACATACGACAACCGTTTTTGCGGAACAGCCAGAGGAGCAAACAGATAGTATTGGGGATGTAGAATTATACTTACCTTCAAACTTTAAAGTTGATGACAGTTCAGATGCATATAATATATTAGTAACGAAAGGAAAAGAGAGTTATATTCTTTTCATTAATGATCGTGAAGATGCAAATAGTAAACTATATTACAATCTATTAAAAGCTGATAGTTCAAAATACATAGTCGAAGAAAATACTTATGAAAAGAATGGTATTTTTGGCTTTGCGGCTGTTTTAAAAACTGATAATGAGAACGAATTTGAGCTTATTGTTAGTAATGGTGGTGTAAAAATGACGACCATTTCTCAGGCAAAACATATTAAAGATAATTTACACGAGATGACGAAAATCGTTCATTCGGTTAAGATTAAATAAATTGGATAGTTTTGAACAGAACGGTTCACAAACATGTGAGCCGTTTTCTCTTCACTCAACTTCTTTCAGCGGGTGTCCAAACACCTGTAGCTGACGCTTCGCTTTCGCTACAAAAAACACCTGCTGAAAGAAGTTGAAGCCTCCGGCGGATGTCACGGAATCGGAAAGGAGTTCTTAAAGGATGTTAGCCTAAAATCATCGCATCCATGCGATAACGGCTAACTGACCTGCATCGTGCAGGCCTAAGCACAAAGCCGATTCCGGACTCAATTATGCCGAGGCATAATTGATCATAGTAAGCTACAATAGAGGAACTTGGTTTATAAACGTCACATCCAGTGACATTATCTGCGCAACAGTGCTGAACCTAAATTGATTTTGAAGAAAGGATGTGAGCTAGGTGAAACAAATTAAATCAGAACAACTTGTGTCCCTATTAAAACAACAATTGAATGAGGAAAAGTTTGATTTTGAGTTTGACAAAAAGCACGATAAATTACGTCTTAACCATAAAAAAATTGGTAAAGGGATGGAGCTCTCTCTACCAGGTATTTTAGCCAAATATAATGACAAGCAAGGGGCTGCAATCGATGAAGTCGTTTATACAATCGAGCAAACCTTTAATGCGATGGAGCAAGAGATGGAACAAGGATTCCAAACTACTACACAAATTTATCCAGTTATTCGTGCGACATCCTACCCTCAAGCCTCGAAGGAGGGGCATGCATTCATCACGACTGAACATACAGCTGAAACACGTATCTTTTATGCGCTTGATTTAGGAAAAACTTATCGTTTTATTGATGAATCCATGTTAGAGGTACTACAATTAACAGTAGAGCAAGTGCGTGATATGGCACGATTCTCTGTAAAGCAACTACCAGCAGTTTATAAGAAAGATGAAGTTGCAGGGAATGTTTTCTATTTTGTTAATGCTAATGATGGCTACGATGCAAGTCGCATTTTAAATGAAAGCTTTTTGAAAGACATGCAGACAAAAATTGAGGGTGACATGACGTTATCTGTGCCACATCAGGATGTATTAATAGTAGGTGATATTCGTAATGAAACAGGGTATGATGTATTAGCACAGATGACAATGCATTTCTTTGCTGTCGGTACCGTACCGATTACGTCATTATCTTTTATTTATGAAGATGGGGAGCTAGAACCGATCTTTATATTAGCAAAAAACAGAGTTAAAAAGGAGCAAGAGAAACAATGAATGTATTTTACAACAAAGAGCATGTTGGAGATGTATTACTAGTACAATTAGCGACAGAATCAATCGTGAAAACAGAGGTAGAACGTGCGGGGGATATCGCTATTTTAAAGGAAGCACAAACAGGAGAAATTAAAGCATTTAATTTATTTAATGCCAGCAACTATATACAAACTGAAGCACAAGGTTTAGTTGAGGTTACTCCAGAATTAGCTGCACAGCTTGAGGCAGCTATTGCAAAAAACGGAGCTGAAATCAGCTTAGATGTAGATTTTTCTCCAAAATTTGTTGTGGGCTATGTAGAAACAAAGGGCAAGCACCCGAATGCTGATAAACTAAGCATTTGTTCAGTAAACGTAGGTGAAGAAACATTACAAATTGTATGTGGCGCACCAAATGTGGAAGCGGGTCAAAAGGTTGTCGTAGCTAAAATAGGTGCAGTAATGCCTTCTGGAATGCTTATTAAAGAAGGTAATTTGCGAGGTGTTGAATCCTACGGTATGCTATGTTCAGCACGCGAATTAGCAATACCAAATGCACCTTCTGAAAAAGGAATTTTAGTTTTACCGGAAGATGCGAAAACTGGTAGTGCGTTCGAAACACCAACTAAATAAAGTCTTCGGAAACACGGTTTAGCTTTGCAGAAGTAAAGTGATATCCTAATTAATACCAAGACCGAATTGATTATATGTACTTAAAATCGTTATGCTACTAATATGCTAGTAACATAACGATTTTTTTGTCTAGAATGAGCCTCTAAATACAAGTTTCTATTACATTTTTATGGTATGCTTTTTGTTATAGACATTTAACTTCTTTCAGAAATATTTTTTGTACCGAAAGCGTAGCGACAGGTACAGAAGTCACCTACCTCTGTAGGTGGTGAGATGAATGCACATTTAGGCTACTTTTCAGCGGGTGTCCAAATACCCGCTGAAATAGAGGAACTCAGTCTAAGAACGCCACGTCCTGTGGCAACGACTGAGTGACCAACATCGTGCTGTTGTTGCTGTCGTTTCGCTTTCGCACAGACAAAACCCCTTGCTGACGCTACGCTTTCGCACAGAAAACATTTGTTGGCCTAAAGCCTCCGGCGGATTTACCGAGGCATAATTGATTTAGTAAATGCTATAAATGAAGTGTAAGAGAAATGAGTGAAACAATGTGAATTGGTTAAAAAAACAAATGGATAAATTTTTAAATAAAGATGACAATGAATACGAATATGAAGAGTTTTATGATGACTATGAAGAAGAACAATCTGAGCAACTAAACTCATATAAAGAAACAACAGCAGCCAAGCAAAAAACTTTTCGTTTTCCGTTAATTGAGGATGAGGAATTTTCAGCTCCACCATCAACACCATCATCAAAAGAAGCATTCAATTATATGGACGATGCATCCTCCGGACAAATTGAAGATTTATCGCTACCGAGGCATTTAAATAATCATATTGTGGATTCGAGTGTTTATGATATTGAAGTTTCAGGTATTCGAGACCTATTAGCAAATCGAACGAAGAGAACAGGTAGAACGACGATTACGCGAAGTCAGCCTGAACCGGAGAATCGTTCGAAGGCAAGTCTTGTTTTTCGAGATGCACAAGATGAATTACCGACTTCGCCTAAGGATACGAATTATCCATTAGAAAAAACAGATGAAATTGATTTACCTGCTAACCGCAAACGTTTTGTACCAAGTGATGTTCCGTCACCAGTCTATGGTTTTACTAAGCCGAGCCCAATTGAGCAATTATTAGAGAAACGGAAGGAAGAGCACGATAAAAAAGAGTTAGAAATACCTACAGCATCTGAGTCTATAAAAGAAGCGACAACAAATGGGGCTATTGAAAATATACTAGAAGAAAAAGAGCCTAATAGCGCAGATCAAAAAGATGGACTTGAACAGTTAGAAATCCCTAAAACAATTGAAGCACCTGCCAAGCCGCCGATTACTTTTGATGATAAATTATCAGACGAAACCAATCATCCTAATGATAAAACGACAACGGAATTACCTGTACCACTAACAACTTCTTTTGCCGTAGAATTTGAAGACCAAGTGAAAGAAGCTGTTCAGCATGAGCTGAATATTGAACAACTTCCGGTTGATCAATCAGAAATTCATGTAAAAGAAGTAGTCGTAGAACAATTACAAATCGAAAATTCTACCATCCACATTGGCGAAGTTACAGTAGTCCAGCCATCCATGAATGAAGATGATGTGCAAGGTATATTGCAAGAACAATCTGTAGAAAAGAAAGAAAAAAGTAGTGGGGTTCCATTCAATGTTTTAATGTTAAAAACTGATAAAGAGAAATGGAGAATCCGACAGCAATTAAAAAATACGAAGCTGACCCAAACAATAGTTGAAAAGGATCAAGAGGAACAGGAGACTTCTTTTGAGCCGATTCATTTAGAGGAAGAACAACAATTGGTACCATCCAATAAAGAACAAATTCAACAATCCATTCATTTAGAGATTAGTGAGTTAGAGATGGATGATAAAACAGCACCACAATCGTCGGAGGAAGACGAGGTTTCTATTCATAATACTGCTCCATTCAATACTGCAACAGATAGTGTATCCGTCATTACAATGGCACCAGTAACATCAATGTCGAACGTTGCGACATTAGAAAAGACTGTGATTGATGTTGAAAGCTCCGACGAAATTTCAGCAACTACCGAAAAGGAAGTAGAAGTAACAACTGAAACGGAAATGGAAGCGACTACTGAAAAGGAAGTAGAAGTAACAACTGAAACGGAAATGGAAGCGACTACCGAAAAGGAAGTAGAAGTGACAACCGAAACGGAAATGGAAGCAACTACCGAAAAGGAAGTAGAAGTAACCACCGAAACGGGAGTGGAAGCGACTACCGAAAAGGAAGTAGAAGTAACAACTGAAACGGAAGTGGAAGCGACTACCGAAAAGGAAGTAGAAGTAACAACCGAAAAGGAACTAGAAACAACTACTGAACAGGAGCTTACTACCGAAAATGTAGTGATTCCCGAAGAGAATTATATTGATCTAGAAGAGTATCCAGAGCAACCTTCTAAATCAGATGAAACATTCGTGGAAAATCAAGTGATGGAAATACCTCGAAAACCTGTTCATGTGTATCAAAAGCCAGAAGATGAGTTTTTAGAGCCACCTGAGGAAAAAACACAGGATACTGAGTGGATGGAGCAACAAGGAGATACGTTGGTCGAAGCTTTGTCTTATTTCCAAGTCTCAGCTCAAATAGAATCCATTATGCAAGGACCTGCCGTGACACAATTTGAAATAACAGTGAGTCATGGTACGAAGGTTAGTAAAATCCGCAATCTATCAGATGATTTGAAGCTTGCATTGGCAGCAAAAGATATCCGCATCCAAGCTCCGATTCCTGGGAAGAGTTCAATTGGCATTGAGATACCGAACCGTGTATCTCGCGCTGTTCGATTATCAGAAGTGACAAATAGTGCTTCTTTCCTTGAGTCAGATTCACCGTTAGAAGCAGCATTGGGTCTGGATTTAACAGGAAAGCCTGTAACCATTGATTTACGAAAAATGCCACATGGCTTAATTGCCGGAGCTACAGGTTCTGGTAAATCAGTTTGTATCAATTCAATTTTGGTTAGTTTATTATATAAAGCTGCACCACATGAATTAAAACTGATGCTGATTGATCCTAAAATGGTAGAATTAGCACCGTTTAATCATATTCCACATTTAGTTAGCCCAGTCATCACAGATGTTAAAGCTGCTACAGCTGCACTTAAATGGGCAGTGGAGGAAATGGAGCGTCGTTATCAGTTATTTGCTCATGCGGGTGCACGTGATATTACACGTTATAATGCAATTGCGGATAAAAATAATGAGCATAGCTTAAAATTACCTTATATTCTAATTGTCATTGATGAGTTGGCAGATTTAATGATGATGTCTCCTGCAGATGTAGAGGAGGCAATTTGTCGTATTGCGCAAAAGGCACGTGCTTGTGGTATCCATTTAATTGTTGCAACTCAAAGACCTTCTGTAGACGTTATTACAGGGCTTATTAAATCAAATATTCCTACACGTATTGCTTTCGCGGTATCTTCACAAATTGATTCACGTACAATTTTAGATGGGCAAGGTGCAGAAAGATTACTTGGACGAGGCGATATGTTATATTTGGGTAATGGTATGTCCGCTCCAGTGCGTTTACAAGGTACATTTGTGACAGATGATGAAATTGAAGCGATTATTGAGCATGTTCGTGAACAAGGAGAGCCGGATTATATATTCGATCAAGAGGAACTTTTAAAGAAGACGGAGGTTTCTGCTGAACAAGATGATCTGTTTGAGGATGTATGTCGATTTGTCTATGAGCAAGGAGGTGCTTCTACTTCTTTGATTCAGCGCAAATACCATATTGGTTATAATCGTGCTGCTCGTTTAATCGATATGTTGGAATCACATGGCTTTGTATCCGAGGCAAGAGGCAGTAAACCACGAGAAAGTTATATTACGGAAGAAGATTTAATTGCTATGTTTGAATAAGAATTGTATTGTTTTCGTATAGATTATCTTCATTACGTCAAAATTAGTTTTTTTAGAAAAGTTACACATTTATCCTTGTGCATAAATAGTGCTATAATAGACGAGATGTGTTGATTAGTACGTATTTTTTAGCACTTCCAAAGGTATTAATACCTAATAATTAGTGAAAAAATACGATACACCTAATAGATGATAGAAGGGATATTGAATTCCCGGGGGGTTTAATTAATGACAGTTTTTCATTTCACAGGCATTAAAGGTTCTGGCATGAGTTCACTTGCACAAATCTTATTTGATGCTGGTGAACAAGTACAGGGCTCAGATATTGATAAATATTTCTTCACGGAACAGCCGTTACGTGAGCGTAATATTTCAATTTTTACATTTAATGCAGATAATATTAAAGAAGGTATGACAGTTATTGCAGGGAACGCATTTCCTGATGATCATCCCGAATTAGAGCGTGCACGTCAAATCGGTGTAGAAGTTATTCGCTATCATAAATTTTTAGGTGAATATATCGGTAATTATACGTCGATTGCTATTACGGGTGCACATGGTAAAACATCTACGACAGGCTTAATGGCTCATGTTGTAGGAGGTTATAAACCAACTTCTTATTTAATCGGTGATGGAACAGGAGCTGGGCATGAAAATGCTGATTTCTTTGTGATGGAAGCATGTGAATACCGTCGACACTTTTTAGCGTACAATCCCGATTACGCGGTAATGACTAATATTGATTTTGACCATCCTGACTATTTTGCAAACATAGAGGATGTATATTCAGCCTTTCAAGCACTAGCATTACAGGTTAAAAAAGCTATTATTGCTTGCGGTGATGATGAACATCTACAACGTATTCAAGCAAAGGTACCAGTTGTTTATTATGGATTTGGGGCTGAAAATGATTTTGAGGCTCGTAATGTTGAAAAAACAACAAAGGGTACAAAATTTGATGTATTTGTCCGCAATGAATTTTATAGTACATTCTTTATCCCATTGTTTGGTGACCACGCAGTATTAAATACTTTAGCTGTTATTACACTTTGCCAATATGAAGGTATTTCACCAGACATCATTCAAGAACGTTTAAACACATATAAAGGTGTAAAAAGACGTTTTACAGAAACGGATATTGGGAATAATGTTTTAATAGATGACTATGCACACCATCCAACTGAAATCCGTGCAACGGTTCAATCGGCACGACAAAAATATCCGGATCGTGAGCTAGTCGCTATTTTCCAACCACATACATTTACACGTACACAAGCTTTTTTACAGGATTTCGCAGATAGTCTAAGTCTTGCAGATACAGCATACTTATGTGATATTTTTGGCTCTGCAAGGGAAACACAAGGCGCACTTTCAATCCAAGATTTAGCGTCTTTAATTGAAGGCAGTGCAGTGATTACCACTGAAGGAATCGATGTGTTAACAAAGCATAAGGGCGCAGTATTTTTATTTATGGGCGCTGGCGATGTTCACAAATTCCAAGATGCTTTTGAAGACGTGCTAAAGAACAACGAAACAGCTTAATCCGCAAGGAATAAGCTGTTTTTTCTCAAAAATGAGAAGGAATTCAGGTTTTTTTGTCGAAGATAAGGATAGTATTAGTAAAGAGAACTTTTACTTGCAGGAGGTCTAGTTATGGAAGTTATTTTGTATATTGCAGCAATCATCGCAGCAATCGGTTTTTTAATTTTATGTGTGAGCGTAGGAATGACATTATTTTCGCTCAAATCAATCCTTAACAGTTTAGCAGGAACATTATCAGGTATCGAAGGACAAATGGAAGGGATTACACGTGAAACGACTTCCTTACTATCCAAAACAAATAGCTTGGCAGAGGATATTCAAGAAAAATCTGAACAGTTAAATTCTGTTGTTCATGCAGTCAAAGGAATTGGCGACTCTGTGAATGGTTTAAATACATCTGTACAGCAAATTACTTCTTCAATTTCTACAAGTGTGGAACAAAATGAAGAAAAAATTGCACAGGTTGTTCAGTGGAGCAATGTCGCGATCGGCATTGCTGATAAGTGGAAAAAACGTAAAATTACCGATCAGGCCAATGCGGTGATTCAAGATGATGTTTATCCTTTTGAATCAGAGCAAACGGAAAAATCGAAAAGAAAATGGGGCCGTAAAAAATAATTATTATTCGGTAGGCGTTAATGCCATCTGAATAAAAATAAAGTCTTAGGCATAAGTTGAAGAATGCATCCGCGAAGGCAGATGGACAACCAGTCTAGGCAAAATAGATAATAAGATGGGGAGGAATTGTTGCATGACAACTCAAAAGCCAAATTTTAATGAAGTGAAGGAACAACAACTTGAAAGTTCATTGCCACAGCTTTATCATCCGCAGGAATCAATTTATGAGGAGGAGCGAGTGAACATGAAGGATTTCGTTATTGGTGCATTAGTTGGGGGTATAGTGGGTGCAGCTGCCGGCTTATTACTAGCTCCGAAATCAGGAAAAGATTTACTTAGCGATGTAGCAGTACAAGCTGTTAGCCTAAAAGATAAGAGTGCAGATTTCTCGACAACTGCAAAAGATAAAACGGTTCAATTATCTAAACAAATTCAAGAACAATCTACACAATTAGTAGAGAAAGTAAAAACATTAAAATCAGCAAAGGCACCAACTGTTTTTGACGATGGTACTGTTTCTTTCGAGGGTGAAGAGCCACTGGAGGATTTCATTGCTAGCGAAGAACCTAAAGCAGAGGATGCTAGTGAAAAAAAGGAACAAGCTGAAGAAAAAAGTGAAGAAGTTCGCGCGTAAGCGTAATATATATAAGGGATACGATACATCTGACAACGATGTATCGTATCCCTTTTTTTAAGATATAGGCGCTTTTTCTAGTAAAATTTCTAGTTTATCCCCGCCGAAAATCTCCGTATCGAAGCTTGCCGGTTGACCATTTCGTAAAATCGTAAAATTACCTTTAAATGTAGTAGGCAGTTGCCAATTAGAGAAGCGGAACACATCCTGGTATATCCAACGACTTCGGTCTTTCTCTTTAAATGAAATGCTGGATCCATTTGGAACAGTTGAAAGAGGTGATACCACTACTTGATTAACGAGAACTTCGTTGGCCATTTTTTTTAGCTCTACTACCTCGTTTTGGAAGTGTATGATGATTTTATCCTCAAGTAAAACACTCATTTGGTCAGCAATCCGTTGAACGGTAGGGAATGTTTGTTGCTGAAATGTAAGTACATCACCATCTTGTACAGCATAGGACATTTTAGATGGTTTACCATTAATCATTAAATGAGCTGAAAACTCTGGTAAATAAAGTGGCTTTCCGTCCACTTGAATATAAAATGACTCAAATTGCTTTAATAACTCCCAATTATTTGTGAGCTTAAATACATCCTCGACTGTTTCAGCTATTTCAAACATCACAACATCACGATCATTTAATGCACTATCGAGTGCTGCAGGGGAACCATTAATCATTATTTTTGGTTCAATTACATATTTTGTATGTTGAATCGTAACGGTTTTAATGGCAGCATCATCTACAATATCTCTCACCGTAGCATTAGCTGGCTGACCGTCTTGGCCTTCAATTAGCTGGATGGCATCGCCTGTTTTAATCATCGTTTTAGTGGATGCCTCATGACCATTCACTAAAATTTCTGCCGGTTGACCGTGACCACCAGGGATGAAAATATCTTGTCCATTTACATTCACTGATAGTCCATGTCCTGGTTTTCCATATAACTGCTTTGCTCGAATATTGGCTGCTAAAAATGCATCAGCAACAGTCATTTCTTTTAATTCAAATAGGCGCACTACTTGTTCATTGACAGTTAGACTCATATATTGAATAGGCATTTTTTTTGCTGCAATGGCAATACCAATTGGAGTCACCAATTCAGGAGATGCTTTAATATGATCTTCCTTCGTTAAGTTTTGAATAGCGTCAATCCCTCGAACGGCAATGCGATTGGCAGGTAAATTTAGTACTAGTCCAAGTTCAGTTGTGAGTTTGGGTGTTAAGCTACCTCCACCAACAAGCATTACGGCCTTAGGAGCTGACTGATTATTAAGACGTAATATTTCTTCTCCAATGGCTTTTGCCAGTTGCTTGACAGCAGGATCGATTGCTTGAAGAACTTCCTCTTTCGGATAATATTGATCAAAGCCTAAAATATCCTGGATTAATATTTCTTCTTCTGTTTGCAGTTGACGCTTCGCTTCTTCGGCCACTGGGAAGTCGAGTAAATAGTGGTCACTTAAGGCCTCTGTTATTTCATCACCAGCTGTTGGTACCATGCCATATGCGACAACAGTACTTTTATCGGTAATAGCAATATCAGATGTACCAGCACCAATATCAACTAGCGCCACATTTAAACGACGCATAGTTGGGGGGATAAGCACATTAATAGCTGCAATAGGTTCTAATGTTAGTGCATCCATCTCTAAATCCGCGCGTTTAAGAGCCGCAATAAGCGATTCTACGACAACTCGTGGCAAGAACGTAGCAATAACTTCAATTTGTGCTTCATCGCCTTGCTGGTCGAGTAGGCTACCAATTTCTTCTCCATCTAAACGATAGTATAGAACTGAATAACCAACACAATAATAGTGGCTTATTTTAGCATCATCTTTGTGTTGAAGGAGTTGTTGCTGTGCCTGTTGAACAGCTTGTAGTTCTAAACGACTTATATCTTCTTCGGTAAAGATAGGCCGATTACGAATACTGATTGTCACGCTTGCTTGTTCTGTTTTCAATGAGCGACCAGCGGCAGCGACACTCACTTTTCTTAAAGGACCATGCTTCTCTTCAAGTTCATGTTTAATTTCATTGATTAAATCTGCCACATACATGACATTATGTATTTGACCATCTACCATGGCGCGTTCTTTATGTTCTTTTACTAAAATGTCTTCCACGTGAAAGCGGTCATTATCTTCTGCTAAAATAATACCAACTACAGAACGTGTACCGATATCAAGTGCAAATAATTTTGAACTCAAAGTACTCGCATCCTTTCTAGTAATATGTTAATATAATTATACAATTTAGCGAGTTGAAGCGCTAAATTAAAAATGCGTGACATTCTGTGCAACATTGATTATAATGATGCTAATATCTAAAAATGTAACATACATTTCAGAGTTCTGAAAGTGTCTGTCATGAGGAGAGGAGCAAGAAAGCATGAGCCAAAAAGATTTAGAAAGCTTACGTAGTCAAATTGACGGTTTAAACTTAGAAATTCTTCGTCTAATTAACGAACGAGCAGCAGTAGTTGATGAAATCGGTAAGATTAAAGAAAAACAAGGTGTGATCCGCTATGATCCATTGCGTGAACGACACATGCTTGATCTTATTAAAGAGCACAATCAAGGTCCATTAAACCAAATGACGGTTGATTATATATTTAAGCAAATCTTTAAAACAGCTTTAAAACAACTAGAAGCAGATAAGAAAAAAGAGTTACTTGTATCGCGCAAGAAAAAATCAGAAGATACTGTCATTAATATAAACGGTGAGCTAATTGGACAAGGAAAACCATCTTTCGTATTTGGACCTTGTGCTGTAGAATCATACGAACAAGTAGCAGCAGTAGCAGAATCTATTAAAGCAAAAGGTGAAAAATTAATTCGTGGTGGTGCTTATAAGCCACGTACTTCTCCATATGACTTCCAAGGTCTTGGGTTAGAAGGACTTAAAATTTTAAAACGTGTGTCAGAGGAATACGGTTTAGGCGTTATTACGGAAATTGTTACACCAGGTCATTTAGAGGAAGCATTAGATTACATCGATGTGATCCAAATTGGTGCACGTAATATGCAAAACTTCGAATTATTAAAAGCAGCGGGTGCAACAAATAAACCTGTCCTTTTAAAACGAGGCTTAGCAGCGACAATTGATGAATTCATTCACGCAGCAGAATACATTATGTCAAAAGGAAATGAAAACATCATTCTTTGTGAGCGTGGTATTCGTACTTACGAAAAAGCAACTCGTAACACATTAGATATTTCTGCTGTACCAATTTTAAAACAAGAAACGCATTTACCAGTATTCGTAGACGTTACACATTCAACAGGTCGTCGTGATTTACTATTGCCATGTGCTAAGGCAGCAATTGCTATTGGAGCTGATGGCGTCATGGCAGAGGTGCATCCAGATCCATCTGTAGCACTTTCAGATTCACAACAACAAATGGATATTCCAACGTTTGATGCTTTCTACAAAACACTACAAACTTTCATGAAAAACCATGAAATCAATGCTTAACTTCTTTCAGCAACACCCGCTGAAATAGAGGAACTCAGTCTAAGAACGCCACTCCTGTGGCAACGACTGAGTGACCAACATCACGTTGGCCTAAGCCTCCGGCGGATGTCACGGAATCGGAAAGGAGTTCTTATGTTAGCCTAAAATCATCGCATCCATGCGATAACGGCTAACTGACCTGCATCGGTAAAAACGCCACGTCCTGTGGCATTACCGAAATGACCGACATCGTGTCGGCCTTCAGCAGGCCTAAGCACAAAGCTGATTCCAGACGCAATGATGCCGGGGTATAATTGATGTGTTGATAAACACCGCTTGCTTTAATCGGCAGGCGGTGTTTACTATATAGTGACAAAATAATGTCTAGAATAGTACTACTTGTACTTGGTTTTTCTTTTCATGTACATACTGCTTCTTGAAAAGAATATTAAAATTATCGTATGATAAGGCTATAAAAGGAAAAAGGGAGGCACGTACGATGACTGTTACAATTTATGATGTTGCAAGAGAAGCAAATGTTTCTATGGCAACTGTCTCTCGTGTAGTCAATGGTAATCAAAACGTAAAACCGGCAACACGAAAAAAAGTATTAGAAGTAATTGAACGATTAGAGTATCGTCCAAACGCAGTAGCGCGAGGATTAGCAAGTAAGAAAACAACAACAGTTGGCGTGATTATCCCGGATATTGCAAACAATGTTTATGCGGAACTGGCACGTGGGGTAGAGGATATTGCAACAATGTATCGTTACAATATTATTTTAGCCAACTCAGACCAACATGAAGATAAAGAGCTTCAGCTACTGGATACAATGCTGGGAAAACAGGTTGACGGTATTGTCATGATGAGTGATGAAGTAACTGAAAAAATGCAACAAACTATGGATCATTCTCCAGTGCCAATTGTACTCGCAGGTTCAGTAGATGAATCACAAACAATTGCGACTGTTAATATTGATTATTACCAAGCCGCTTATGAGGCGATTACATTACTTATTCAAAATGGTCATAAGCGAATCGCTTTCGTAACAGGTCCGCTTTCGTATACTATTAATGGAAAATTCAAACTTGCAGCTTATAAAAAAGCCTTACAAGATGCAGGTTACCCTATAGATGAATCACTAATCGCTGCAGATGAATCGAGCTATGATATGGGCTTAGAGGCGTGGGAAACATTATCCTCACTTGAAAATCCTCCAACTGCTTATTTTGCAGGTAGTGATGAATTAGCAATTGGATTGATTCATGGTGCACAGGATGCAGGCAAAGATGTACCTGAGGATATCGAAGTAATCAGCTTTGAAAATTCAAAATTAGCTCGCATGGTTCGTCCACAGTTAACAAGTGTCGCGTTACCACTGTACGATATCGGAGCTGTCGCAATGCGCCTGCTAACAAAATTAATGAACAAAGAGCCTGTTGAAGACGAAGCGGTTATTTTACCGCATCGTATTGAGCATCGCCAATCTGTCAAAAGTAAATAACGATACTTAACACGTAAATCTGTTTAAGGATTTACGTGTTTTTATGTAGACGGATAGATGACTGAGGGCAAATGAAAAAGCCTCACGATTGTCGTGAGGCTAGTGTTAAACGCGTTTTTCATTACGAATAATATGTAGCGCTTTGGCTAGCATTTGCGCATTTTTTTCTTCAATCTCAGCCTTTCGAGGGATTGGTTCATACAATGGGTTAGGATCCTCCCAAGTTGGAATAAAAGGCACTGGCGCTTCAGGCTGCCAACGATCTAACCATGCTTGAGGGAGGGGGCCAGTCGGTAATTGCTGATCTGTCATTTCAAGCCATAGCATCGACCATGCACGAGGCACAACACGCCAAATATCGTACCCGCCACCACCGACAGCAATCCATTTGCCTCCACAATATTCATGTGCTAATTTATGTGCGAGCTTTGGAATTTCTCTATAAATATTCATTGTTCCATATAAATGTGTTAATGGATCGAAAAAATGTGCATCTGCGCCATTTTGCGTTAGCACAACATCCGGTTTGAAAAATTCAAAGACTTCTCGCATAGCTTTTTCATATATTTCTAGGAAACTCTCATCTTCTGTAAAAGCATCAATTGGAAAATTAAAAGAAGCGCCATAGCCTTGTCCATTTCCGCGTTCCGTAATATTACCTGTTCCGGGGAAAAGATAGCGCCCTGTTTCATGAATGGACAATGTACAAACATCCGGATCTTCATAAAAACTCCATTGCACCCCATCTCCATGATGGGCATCAGTATCTACATAAAGTACACGAGCATTGTATTTTTCCTGTAAATAGCGAATGGCTACTGTACTATCGTTGTAAATACAAAAACCTGATGCACGACCACGGAAGCCGTGATGTAGCCCTCCACCTAGATTGAGGGCGTGCTCGGCCTTTCCTTCCATAACATAGTCGACAGCTGTTAACGTTCCACCGACAAGCTGTGCACTTGCTTCATGCATATTTTCAAAAATGGGTGTATCTTCTGTGCCGATGCCGTAGCTTTCACATTGTGCCTCTGAAAGCTCACCGTGTCCGGCTCTTTTAACGATATCAATATATTTTGGATCATGGGCAAGTAAAAGCTCTTCCTCTGTTGCGACACGAGCTGGAACAATATCCAAATCATTAAGAGCATCAATATTCTTTAGCAAATCCATTGTAAGCGTCAAGCGTTTATGATTAAAAGGATGAGTATCTGAAAATTTATATCCGAGTTGTTCTGGCGAGTAAACAAATACTGCTTTTTTCATTGTAATGAAACACCTGGTAAATTTGGCCATAATACATCAAAGCCTTCTTTACGAAGATCTTCAATCATGGCCAGTGGATTCAGGGTTTTTACTCGGATGCTTAATATTTTGTTTTGCGTATTTTCAGAGTCAGGATAAACTAAGACGCTTTGGACATTTGCATGATGCTCGTGAAAAACTTTTGTGATCTCAAATAATATTCCTGGCGTATCGGCTACACGAATTTCAATTTTTGAGCCAGGTTCAGTGGCACCTGTTAACTCTATATATGTATAGAGTAAATCCGTAGTAGTTACAATCCCAACTAATTTCCCTCCAGAGACAATGGGTAAACAGCCTACTTTGGATTCATAAAAAGTAAGAGCCACTTCTTCTACGAAATCAAGTGGATGACCGACAAGTGGATTTTTAATCATAATTTCTTCCACTTTTGCATTAAAAACTGGAGAATTAGGCTCATCCCGTAAAGAGGAAGGTAAAGCCTCTTTAATACCTCTTTCAGTGATAACCCCAAGAACGTGATGTTCCTCATCTACAACTGGCAAATGACGTACTTTTTTCTCACGCATTAATTTCAGTGCTTCAAACACTGTATTTGTCGGAGCCAGCGTGTGAGGCTCATCATTCATAATTTCTTCTACGATCATATACTCATCCCCTTGTGTTGGTTTTAATACATGAAGCGATTTCTAAAACGAAGTCTATCAAATCTTTCCATTGTCTCAGGGGGCACGCGTTTTCCTTCACGTGCCATCAAGCAGTTAGCAGGATGTGATGTAATTTCAGGGTCATCTGTAGCAAAATATTCGAAGTTAGCAGAGCCCATCATTTTCTCCATCATTTTGCGATAATCCCAAACATTTAAACCAGTCCCTTTTAAGTCCCAATGCCAATAATATTCGGTAGTGATAACAAGATAGTCTTCCATTTCATCTCCCATAAAAGACACGGCTAGTAGTGCCTTACCAGCACCTGTACCACGATATTCTGGAATGACTTCAATAGCACCTAGCTCAATCATGTTATCAATTCGATCTTCCGCCCATCGTTCAAGTGGATCGGGATATAAATAAGTGACGTAGCCTACAATAATGTTTTCATTTCGAATAATAATAATTCGTCCTTCAGGAAGCCCTGCAATTTCTATAATGGCTTGCTGCTGTTGCTTTGGAGGTCTAAAAGCAACCAAGCCTTCGTGGAATGAATATGTAGCTAATTTTTCTGGAGGAACAGGTCCTTCCACATACACAGTACCGTGCTTAGTTTCCTTTGTGACAGAAAAAAAAGTTCTTTTATGTTCCATGATTACACCACCTGAGTTTAATAATTCCATTATAGCTGATTTCCTGCGGAAAAACGCTATTATTTGCAAAATATACCTGTATTTTCGGAAAAGTAAAAATATTAAGACATTAACGGTGAATTCGTGTAAAATATATGTATATTGCATCTGTTATTCAACAGATAAATGTAGTGTGAATAGCATTCATTAATTTTACACTGACTAAACTGTTATATAACAAGTGCCGCATAACGTATTTGTCTTTGGAGAAGGTGGCGGATTTTGAAGGGGTAAATAATGAAATTAATTTGCTTACTAATGTACTAAGGCAATAGCAAAGAAAGGGGTAGTTTCATGGGGATGAAAATGTTGGAGAAGTTGAATGCTTTACCGGGGCAATATAATTTGCTTGATTATGAGAAAGTTGCGGCAACACATGATTGGGCAGAGACAGAAAAGGGATTTAGTTGGTATGAAACAGGGCTTGTGAATATGGCATATGAGGCAATTGATCGTCATACAGAAACGCATCGAAAAAACAAAATTGCACTTTATTTTAATGATGGAAAACGTAAAGAGGCTTATTCTTTCAATGAAATGAAGAAGCTGACAAATAAAGCTGCAAATGTTTTTAAGGACGCAACAAATTTAGAAAAAGGTGATCGATTATTTATTTTCATGCCACGTTCACCGGAACTTTATTTTTCTTTATTAGGTGCATTGAAAATGGGTGTTATTGTAGGTCCATTATTCGAGGCATTTATGGAAGGTGCTGTTTATGACAGACTTGCAGATAGTGAAGCTAAAGTATTAGTGACAACACCAGAGTTACTGGAACGTGTACCTTTATCAAAGCTACCACATTTGCAGCATGTCTTTTTAGTAGGATCTGATATAGAGGAAACAACACAAATTTTTGATTTTAATAGACGCTTGAAAGAAGCATCTTCTCAATTTGACATTGAATGGGTGGACAGAGAGGATGGTATGATTCTTCATTATACTTCAGGATCAACTGGAGCACCAAAGGGCGTATTGCATGTTCATAACGCAATGCTTCAACAATATCAATCGACGCAATGGGTACTAGATTTGCGTGAAGATGATATTTACTGGTGTACGGCTGATCCGGGATGGGTAACTGGAACAGCATATGGCATTTTTGGTCCATGGTTAAATGGTATTACAATGTTAATTGTCGGTGGAAGATTCTCTCCGCAAGCTTGGTACCAAGCAATTGAGGATTATAGTGTAACAGTTTGGTATAGTGCACCAACAGCTTTCAGAATGTTAATGGGTGCTGGTAGTGGTATGCTTGCGAATTATGATTTATCTTCGTTACGCCACATTTTATCTGTTGGTGAGCCATTAAATCCAGAGGTAATTCGTTGGGGGATTGATGAGCTCAAACACCGTATTCATGATACGTGGTGGATGACAGAAACGGGTGCACATATGATTTGTAACTATCCTTCTGTGGATATTAAGCCAGGATCAATGGGAAAACCATTACCAGGTATCCATGCGACGATTGTTGATGACGCTGGTAATGAAGTACCACCTTTTACAATGGGGAATCTAGCAATTCGACGTGGTTGGCCAGCGATGATGCGTCAAATTTGGGGGAATCCAGAGCGTTATGAATCCTATTTCTTAAAAGGTGAATGGTATGTGTCTGGGGACTCCGCCTATATGGATGATGATGGTTACTTCTGGTTCCAAGGGCGTGTAGATGATGTGATTATGACAGCTGGTGAGCGGGTAGGTCCTTTTGAGGTAGAAAGTAAGCTACTAGAGCATCCTGATATAGTCGAGGCAGGGGTGATTGGAAAGCCAGATCCTGTACGAGGTGAAATTATTAAAGCCTTTGTATCCTTACGTGAAGGTGTAGCACCTTCAGATGCATTGATTGAGGATATTCGTAATTTTGTTAAGAAGGGCTTATCTGCACACGCAGCACCTCGTGAAATCGAATTTAAGGATAAGCTACCAAAGACACGTAGTGGGAAGATCATGCGACGTGTGTTAAAGGCATGGGAGTTAAATTTACCAACAGGTGATTTATCTACGATGGAAGATTAATTTTGTAGTATAAGTATGGGTATTGAAAAAATTAAATATTTATACGTCTAGTGCATAAATAGAAGGCGGGGATTCATTCGAAAAGTGAATGAGTTTCCGCCTTCGTTTAACTTATTTCAAAAGAAGAAGGTATATTTTTTCTTCTAAGTTTGGTCATCTCGTTCATATTGCCGATACACCTTTACAAAAAATTGATTATGGGGCTCTAGAGTGATGCTGTTTTTACGAGTACGCCTTCAGGGGCGACAAGTGAGCTATTATCCTCCATTGGTAGGGAAAGGTCCTATATTAATAGACTTGTCTGGTGACTTTCGTTTACAAAATCCAGCGAGCTATGAAGCGTGGTACGGTAAAAAAGCGCATTGGAAATCGTTCAACAAAGTGTATATGGCTTAACTGAACGGAATGCAGAAAATGTTCAATATGCTCCTCTTATCGCAAATCCAGGGTGCTATCCAACAGCGGTTTTACTTTCGGTGTTACCATTGCTTAAAAGAGCGATTGATTGATTCGAAAAGTGGGGTTTCAGGAGCTGGAAATAAGCCATCGTAAACAACGCATTTTAGTGAGGCGAATTAAAGTTTATCAATCTATAAAACGAATGTACATCAGCATATACCAGAAATTAAGCAGGCCATTTCAATGTTTACAGGGGTCGATACAACCATTTCTTTTAGCCTACGAAGGGTAGCTGTTATGCTATTAGCCTACATGGCCAACAATCAAGGTGTTCCCTTTTTTTATCAATAGTAAAAGGGAACTGTGCCATCAATCCATTTATTTTTAGTTGTTTGCTTTTTGAAGAGACATTTTGTACAGTGGTAGCATAACGGGTATGAAGGAGGCTTATTAAGATGGAAAAAATTTGTTTTCAGTACGATCAAACGTTGCGATTTATGGGGCATCATGAAATGGAGTACAAGCAAGATTTTATTACATCGGCGCATCATTCATTACATAGTCGAAAAGGAGCAGGAAGCGAATATCTAGGTTGGCTTGATCTACCGCAGAAATATGATCAAGATGAGTTTTCAAGAATTCAAGCGACTGCTCGAAAAATAACGGCTGATAGCGATGTCCTACTTGTCATCGGGATAGGTGGTTCTTATGTAGGAGCAAGAGCCGCGATCGAGGCATTAAATCATTCCTTTTATAATATACAATCGTCTAAACAACGAAAAAGGCCGCAAGTGTTTTTTGTTGGCAACAATATTAGCTCTACGTATATAAGCGATCTGCTTTCCTTACTCCAAGGGAAGGATGTTTCTGTCAATGTCATTTCAAAGTCAGGAACAACTACAGAGCCAGCGATTGCTTTTCGTATTTTAAAAAAATTCCTGGAAGAGAAGTATGGGAAAGAAGAAGCACGATCACGAATTTATGTAACAACCGATAAAATGAAAGGGGCTCTTAAAACACTCGCGATGACCGAAGGATATGAGTGTTTTGTTATCCCAGATGACGTAGGTGGGCGTTTTTCTGTACTGACTGCTGTTGGCCTTTTACCGATCGCAGTCAGTGGACTGTCTATTCAATCAATGATGGATGGGGCTCTTGCTGCTCAAAACAATTTTAATGATCCTTCTCTTGTCACGAACGAAGCGTATCAATACGCTGTTGTGAGGAACATTTTATACGATAAAGGGATGACGACAGAGGTGCTTGTCAATTACGAGCCTTCGTTGCATTATGTAGCGGAATGGTGGAAACAACTTTTTGGAGAGAGTCAAGGAAAAGATGGTAAAGGATTGTTTCCAGCTTCGGCTAATTTCTCGACCGATTTACATTCTGTGGGACAGTATGTTCAAGAGGGGCGTCGCAACTTATTTGAAACGGTATTGAATGTGAGAAAAGCTCGCGAAGAATTGACAATTGAAGCTGCAGCTATAGATTTGGATGATCTCAACTATTTAGCCGGGAAAACGATTGATTTTGTCAATAATAAAGCTGTTCAAGGAACGATGCTCGCCCATACTGATGGAGGCGTTCCTAATTTGCTTATTACAATTCCTGAATTGAACGAGTATCATTTTGGGTATTTGGTGTACTTTTTTGAACTGGCATGCGCTATGAGTTGCTATTTGTTAGGGGTTAACCCATTCGATCAACCTGGGGTTGAAGCGTATAAGACAAATTTGTTCGCTTTGCTTGGAAAACCAGGTTTTGAAAAGCAACAAGCTCTGTTGGAGAAACGACTGCAAAAATGACGTTTGAAATTAAATTGAATCCGATCACAATAAATGCCAGTAGAAGTGTTATTTCTTTTACTGGTTTTTGGTATGCGCTTGGCGTATGTGATAACTCTGTGGTGCAAGTCCACTCTACTCTTGACAGTAGGAAAGAGTAGCAAGAATAGGATCAGCCTCTGCTAGGAACATGACGAGAAAACCAAAAGCTTTTTACACGAATAAAATTGAACAACTCGAAAGGGCTTGAGAATTTTTCATTCCCAAGCCCTTTTGGCGATCATCGGATTGTTCCAGTATCAACGTATACTGGTGTATTTTTAGGATGTAACGTTTTGAAAAAACTGAGGTAAAAACTCTTTGTGTGCCTCTAACATCTCATCTACAATTTCTTTGGCAATGGTGTCAGAAGGAGACAGTGGGTTGATTGTTAACGCAAGAACTGCTTTATTGTAGTCCCCTGTTACTGCGGCTTCCGCTGCTACTCTTTCAAATGACTTGATTTGTTGGACTAACCCTCGAACTTGTACAGGAAGATCTCCCATCACAATTGGTTTAGGACCGTCTTTTGTAATAATACAACTCACTTCTACTGCCGAGTCATTTGGAATACTGGCGATTGCTCCATTATTTCGTGTGTTAACTGGTTGAATGTCTCTTTTGTCTGTATAGATAGACGAAATTAAGCGAACGGCTGCATCCGAGTAATGTGCGCCACCACGTTGTTCTAATTGAGGTGGTTTAATCGCTAGGTTCGGATCTTTGTACAGTTCAAATAATTCGGTTTCTAACTTTTGAACGACCTCGGCACGAGTCCCTTCTTTTTTAGCGTTTTCAATTTCTTTTTCTACCATATCTCTCGTTTTGTAGTAATACCTATGGTAAGGGCAAGGTAGAACATCAAGAGCTTTAATGAACTCTGGTTCCCAATCTAAGTTTTCTATATTTTTTACAAAGCTGCTATTATTAGGGTCCATTAACAGATCAATGACTTGATCTTTAACGCTTACCCCGTCCACATAAAAGTCTAATCCATAAACCATATGATTGAGACCTGCAAAGTCAATACGGATGCGAGAATGGTCTACATCTAGTAACTTGGCAATCCCCATTTCCATTCCGATTGGAACATTGCATAAGCCAACAACTTTTTTAATGGTAGAGTAACGCAATACGGCTTCTGTTATCATGCCAGCAGGATTTGTAAAGTTGATTAACCATGCATCAGGGCAGAGCTCTTCCATGTCCTCACAAATATTTAAAATAACCGGAATTGTACGCAAACCTTTAAATAAACCGCCTGGTCCATTTGTTTCTTGACCAAGGACTCCATATTTTAATGGAATTCTTTCATCTTTTGCACGAGCATCTAGCAGTCCTACCCGAAATTGAGTCGTCACAAAATCCGCATCTTTTAAAGCAGCTCTTCGATCAAGTGTTAAGTGCACTTCGATGGGAAGTCCTGCTTTTTTGATCATGCGCTTGGCAAGCTCTCCAACGATCTCTAACTTTTCTTTTCCAGCTTCTACATCGACTAACCATAGTTCCTTTAGAGGTAATTCATCATAGCGTTTAATGAAACCCTCTACTAATTCAGGTGTATAACTTGATCCTCCGCCAATTGTTGCAATTTTAACCCCTTTTGTCATCGTCTAAGCACCTCCGTATAATTTAGCAAACCTAGCAATCAAATTTCTTAACTCTTAAGGGAATTACAAAGTGACGTATTCTCACTTTCTGATTTGATTGTAAACTCGATTCAGTAAGATGGTGAAGAGGGAAAGAGCATTTAGTTTTTTATAACAAAAGAACGTATTTGTTACAACGACGTAACGTTGTGTTTTATTGAAAAGATATGTTACGCTACCTTCAAAGTATTGTACTGGTTGTCTCCCCATTTTATAAGGAAAGGAGAATCATTTAGTCATGTTTACAATTGAGGCGATTGCGTCATTCAATGAGTTAGAGACATCTATCTACAACTATATTTGTCAAAACGGTGAAAAAGTGATCTATATGCGGATACGTGAACTTGCAGATGAAACCCATGTATCAACCACTACGATTTTACGTTTTTGTCGAAAAGTAAATTGTGAGGGCTTTTCAGAATTTAAAGTGAAGCTTAAATGGCATTTAGAAAAAAATAATGCGATTCAGTTAAAAGGCTCCGGGCATTCTGTGATGGAATTTTTCGAGAGGACATTAACAGGAAATCTAGAAGAAAATATTAAGGAAGCTGCTCGTGTTGTGTCAGAATCAGATAATGTCATTTTTATTGGAATTGGAGGTTCTGGTATTCTAGCTGAATACGGAGCACGATATTTCTCAAGCTTAGGTAAATTTTCTGTGTATATAAAAGATCCGTTCTTTCGTATTCAAGCCAACTCAAATAGCGTAACAATCGTTTTATCCGTCAGAGGAGAAAATGATTTTACGGTCACTCATATCAATCAGTTGAAACAAGAAGGAAGTAAGATTATTAGCATTACCAATAGTAAACATTCGACCATTGCGAAAATCTCTGATATAAATATTCCTTATTATGTAACAGAAGAACGGTTTGAAAACGCAGATATTACGACACAGGTACCCGTTATTTATATCTTAGAATCAGTGGCCCGAGAAATCTATAGACTTACTCAAGAAGAAAACTAGTTACGATTCTCCCCTTGTCAACGTAGAAGGTAATAAAAAATATTTTTTGATCTTTATTTAGACAATTTCAGTATTCCGAGCGGACTCTTATAAACTTACGCCCGCTCTCTTTTGTCAGCGTCTTCTTATGTTTATTTTATACATTTTGTAAAACTCAAGATGTATATTGTTCTTACCAAGAACGATTATAATTGTTAAGATAACAAAAAGAAAACGCTTACAGGTGAATGCATGTGTTGTTCCTGTTTTGCAGGCAAGATCTACGTTTGTAATCGAATCGCTAAAAGGCTATTCTTAAATCCACATTTAGATTTTTATGTCATCGTTTTTTTATTTGCAAACAACTCGTGAAGGGGGAGTCTAAATGTATATCAAAAAGATTTTAAACAATAATGTCGTTGTGACGACTACTAAATTGAATCAAGAAATTGTAGTTATGGGGAAGGGATTGGCTTTTCAAAAGAAAATTGGAGAGACGATTGATGCTTCCAAAATTGAAAAGACCTTTGTATTGGAGAACCATGAGATCTCTGAGAAGCTTTCTATTTTATTGAAAGATACTTCTGAACTATACGTGAATATTTCTTCAAAAATTTTTGACTATGCCCAATCCGAACTTTCAAGCAAATTGGATGAATATTTATATGTTGCATTAACCGATCACTTAAGCCTCGCAATTAGCAGACACAAACAAGGGATTTATTTAAAGAACGTGTTGTTATGGGAAATTCGAAAATATTATAAGCAGGAGTTTCAAATTGCCTTGAAATCCTTAGATATCATTGAAAGTGATACAGGAATCCGACTTGGGGAAGATGAGGCCGCTTCGATTGCCTTGCATTTAGTGAACAGTCAACTATTCAGTGAAGATATGGCTGAAGCCGTGCGAGTTACTGAAATTGTTAACAATGTTTTGAATATTGTTAAATATCATTTCCGGATGGAATTAGATGAAAGCTCAATCAACCATGAACGTTTCTTAACACATCTTCGTTTCTCTGCAATCCGGTTTATTCGGAAAGAGAAAGAGAAAGAGAAAGAGGCCAAAAGAAATGACCCATTCCTTTATAAACAAGTAAAAAATAAATATTCAACGGCCTTTCACTGCAGTCAAAAGATTATGGTCTATTTGGAGAATACGTATGGCTGGGTTATATCGAACGAAGAAATAACTTATTTAACATTGCACATTCATCGTATCACCAACCGATACACGAATTAGCTGGTTCACCTGAATAAAAACGTAAGATTTCTAAAAAATACTGAAAAATTTGACTTTTCTATCAACTTTGGATATTGTGATTACAAGATAATTATCAATCTATTAAAAAACAACTAATAAGGGATGCGGATACTATGAAAAAAGTAACTATTAATAAAGTAGAGAAAATACTTCCTCTAATCAATCAACATATTTAATTTTAGAATCATTACTACTTATTAGTTAACTAATTCTATTGATTACTTAAAAGGTTTTAGAAAAATTGTCGGGCATGAGAACCCTTTTAAACAACTTGGGTTAATTTAATAAAACGAATGAAATATAAGGGTACTTGCGATAAAGTAGTCAATATAAGAATTCTTTTCTTTGGTGTTTGTTTCAACGCGATAACCTTAACAGAAATGGATTTTTTTTTATATTTTAAGTAAAAAAGTTAATCCAACAGAAAAGCTGATAGTTTAGTTTTTCTATGGGATTTTGTATATGTTGGTGAATAATCTAAGGAAAATTAAATATCTTTTGAAGGAATGTTACCATCTTTGGGCATAACCTGATTTGCTTTGAACGGCACGATGTATGAATTGTGCCTTGTTCCAAGTCGAATCAGGTTTTTTTGTTGAAAAAATCACCATCACTTGTTTTGGGTGCTTTCTCACTAGCAAAAGGGTTGCTGATCAAGGAGTGCTCATTATGTGCAGACGACTCACCTTAAAAGTGGCGGAAGGTTATCGAGAAAGCGTTACTAATAAATTGGGTTACTGTTTTGAACCCGGCCTGCCGGACCCAGACCATGAAAGACGCTGTAGAACTGGACGGCATTGATCTACTGGGCTATACAACATGGGGCTGTATCGATCTTGTTTCAGCGGGAACTGGAGAAATGAAAAAACAATATAGCTTTATTTATGTCGATCGCGACAATGAAGGGAATGGGACATTGAAACGCTCGAAGAAAAAATCATTTGACTGGTATAAAAAAGTAATCGCTACAAATGGGGAAGATTTAACGAACACATAAAAAGGAGGGGTAAAAAGATGAAAAGATTAGCAAAAATATTAGGGATTTTAATGCTAAGTTTATTAGTAGTTGCAGGGTGTAGTACTGGCAATGGGAAAAAAGACGATGCTGCAACAGCTAAAAAGACACCAGAAGAATTGACGTTGTATATCGTACGTCATGGTAAAACGATGATGAACACAACTAATCGTGTTCAAGGCTGGTCAGATGCAGTATTGACGAAAGCAGGAGAAGAAGTTGTAACCGCTGCGGGGGTTGGATTAAAGGATGTTGAATTTCAAAATGTTTACAGCAGTGACAGTGGTAGAGCTATCCAGACAGCCAATCTGATCGTGAAAGAAAATGAAAAATCATCCGATTTAAAAGTTATTACAGATGAGCGATTAAGAGAATTCAACTTTGGTACGTATGAAGGTGATTTGAATCATACGATGTGGCAGGATATTGCCGATGATCAAGGTGTTACATTAGAAGAGTTCATGAAAAATATGACACCTGAATCATTTGCTAATAGTGTAGCAAAATTAGATGCTAAAAATGTTGAAGAAGCAAAAATCAACTGGCCAGCAGAGGACTATAAGACGATTACAACCAGACTTAAAGCAGGTATTGAAGACATCGTTGAAAAAGAGATGAAGAATGAAGGGACAGGAAATGTATTGATCACTTCACATGGATTAAGTATATCTGCATTGTTAGCTACATTGTTTGATGATTATAAGATTCCTGAAGGCGGTTTGAAAAACGCTAGTGTTTGTACAGTGAAATACAAAGATGGAAAGTATACGCTAGATAAAGTCAACGACTTAAGCTATATTGAAGCAGGGCAAAATTAAATATCTTTTGGAAGGAATGTTACCATCTGTGGGCATAACCTGATTTGATTTGAACGGCACGATGTATGAATTGTGCTTTGTATTCAAGTCGAATCAGGTTTTTTATTTGAAAAAATCACCATCACTCGTTTTAGATGTTTTCTCACTAGCAAAATGGTTGCTGATTTAGGAGTGCTCATTGTGTGTCGACGACTCACCTTAAAGGAGGTGGTAAGCTTTTTGCCATTATCGAGAAAGCGTTACCAATAAATTAGGATGCTGTTTTGAACCCGGCTTGCCGGACTCGCTCTTTTCAAAAAGAGAACGACTTTTCGGTTTAATATTCCTACTATAAGGAAGTTATATCTGGTTTAAGAGATTTAATTTAAGTAGGTTTTTATTGATGTCTGTGTTCATTTATAAAAAAAAGGATAAAAAGTGGAGGTGGAATCAGTTGAAGTATGAACAATTGGCAAAAGATATTATTGAAAATGTTGGCGGTAAGGAAAACGTGATCAGCGTTGTTCATTGTATTACTCGTTTGCGTTTTAAGTTAAAAGATGAAGGAAAGGCACAGACAGATGTCCTAAAGAATATGGAAGGAATCGTTACGGTCATGAAAAGTGGTGGTCAGTATCAAGTGGTCATCGGAAATCATGTACCGGATGTCTATAAAGCAGTTATCGAGGTTGGCGGTTTTCGTACAGAAGCGCCTGTAGAAGATGTTGATAAAAAGAAAGAAGGGTTATTTACCCAATTTATCGACGTCGTTTCGAGTATCTTTACTCCGGTTCTAGGTGTTTTAGCGGCAACCGGGATGATTAAAGGGTTTAATGCTCTGTTTGTAACATTGGGCTGGTTAAGCAATACGTCAGGGACTTATCAAATCTTAAACGCGATTGGCGATTCGTTGTTTTATTTTTTCCCAATCTTCCTCGGTTACACAGCTAGTAAGAAATTCGGGGGAAATATTTTTATCGGGATGGCCATCGGAGCCGCGTTGGTTTATCCAACGCTGTCAGGTCTAACAACTGGTGACCCCCTTTACACATTGTTTGCGGGCACGATAATTGAATCACCTATTCATATAACATTTTTAGGGATTCCAGTTATTTTAATGTCTTATGCATCGTCTGTTATTCCGATCATTCTTGCCACTTATTTTGGGGCAAAAGTAGAGAATGGGTTTAAAAAAGTAATTCCCGATGTTGTGAAAATGTTTTTGGTGCCTTTCTTTACATTGCTTGTTATTGTACCGATTACATTCATGGTCATTGGACCCATTGCAACATGGGCTGGTCAACTTTTAGGACAAGGAACAATTTGGATTTATGAACTAAGCCCATTAGTGGCCGGAGCTTTTCTAGGTGGTTTGTGGCAAGTGTTTGTTATTTTCGGTCTGCACTGGGGTTTGGTTCCGGTTGCGATAAACAATATTTCGGTTTTGGGTTCAGATCCAATTTTAGCATTGACATTTGCGGCTTCTTTCGCTCAAATCGGAGCAGTTCTGGCAGTGTGGATGAAAACGAAACAGCAAAAGTTGAAAACTCTTAGTATTCCAGCGTTTATTTCTGGTATTTTCGGTGTCACCGAGCCAGCGATTTATGGAGTGACCCTTCCATTGAAAAAACCGTTTATTATGAGTTGTGTTGCTGCGGCTGTTGGAGGAGCAATCTTAGGAGTGTCGGGAACTCGTAGTTTTATGATGGGGGGCCTAGGAATCTTTGGTTTTCCAACCTTTATCGATCCGGAAAACGGGTTCACTGCTGGATTTTCAGGCGCCATTATCGCGATTCTTGTCGGTTTTGTACTAGCGTTTATCCTGACATTTTTATTTGGAATGGGAAGAGGAACAAAAACGGCGCAAGCTGCTGGAAATACGCTAGCTGCAACACAAAATACGAACCGCGTAGAACCTGAAATGCCTGTTGAAAATGATGTGATTGCGAGTCCATTAACAGGTGAAGTGATGAGTGTATCGGATCTGAAAGATGCAGCGTTTGCATCAGGTGCACTCGGAAAAGGAGTTGCCATTGAGCCTGTAGAAGGGAAATTATTTTCACCCATTTCCGGAACGGTTTCTGCGCTTTTTCCAACAAATCATGCGATTGGGATTACAACCGATCAAGGGGTAGAAATTTTAATTCATCTAGGGATGAATACTGTCCAACTTGATGGCAAATATTTCACTGCTCATACAGCACTAGGTGCTCGTGTAGAGAAAGGGCAGCTTCTGATTGAATTTGAGATTGCGTCAATTAAGGCAGCGGGATACGTTGTAACAACACCAATCGTTGTGACCAATTCTGATAACTACAATCTAGTGATAACGGGAATTAAGCACGTTGAAGTCGGTGATCGTTTAATCGAGTTGGAGGGAGTAACTTCAGACAGTAGTTTGCCACTTCTTTAAGTGATAAGTTAGTATTCAGTCGGAGGGGAAGCCTCATCCGGCAGATGTCGCAATTTTGAAGGGATTGGGGTAGTGCACGTCCTTTTAAAATCTAGGCGTAAGTGATCTCTGTTTTATCAATTAAGAAGGGAAGCGTTGTTGAACTCACAAGTGAACGTTTTCCCTTCCACTACTATTGTAAAGGAGTTTTAGTATGTCTAATTTAGTATTTCCTAAAGACTTTTTATGGGGCGGTGCGATTGCTGCCAATCAGGTTGAAGGAGCTTCTTTTAAAGATGGAAAGGGATTAACAATTGTTGATTTGCTACCGACCGGCAAAAAACGCTGGGAAGTGATGACTGGACAAATCAATTCCTTTCAACCAATCGAAGGAGAATACTACCCATCTCATGGTGCGATTGATTTTTATCATCATTTTAAAGAGGATATTGCTTTGTTTGCAGAAATGGGATTCAAAGTGCTGCGTGTTTCAGTGGCTTGGGCACGAATTTTCCCAAATGGTGATGAGGAGCAACCAAATGAGGCAGGCTTGCAGTTTTATGATGATTTATTCGACGAACTTATAAATCATGGAATTGAACCTGTTGTGACGATTGCTCATTTTGATGTACCTGTCCACTTGATCGAAACGTATGGCAGTTGGCGAAATCGAAAATTGGTTCATTTTTTTGAAACGTACGCAACAACTCTTTTTGCTAGGTACAAAGATAAAGTAAAGTACTGGATGACATTTAATGAGATCAATATGCTTCTGCACTTACCGTTTGTAGGCGCCGGCCTTGTTTTTGAAGAGGGAGAGAATAAACAACAAATTCAATATCAAGCGGGACATCATCAGCTTGTCGCATCTGCACTTGCTGTTAAAGCTTGTCATGAAATCATACCGAATGCAAAAATTGGTTGTATGTTAGCTGCGGGGTTTACCTATCCATATACATGTCATCCGGAAGATGTTTTGAGTGCAATGGAAAAAGACCGAGAGTCCTTTTTCTTCATTGATGTGCAATCACGAGGCCAATATCCAAGCTATGCAAAGCGCTTTTTTAAAGATCACCATTTGACAATTGAAATGGAAAAAGAGGATGAAAAACTTCTAAAAAATCATACCGTTGATTATATCGGGTTCAGCTATTACGCAAGCAGGGTAACAAGCACGGATCCTGAAGTATTAAAAAATACGACAAATGGGAATGTATTTGGGTCTGTTGAAAATCCGTATTTAGAAAAGTCAGAATGGGGTTGGACGATTGATCCTAAGGGTTTCCGTATTACGGCGAATCAGTTATACGATCGCTATCAAAAACCTTTATTTGTGGTTGAAAATGGCCTAGGTGCTGTCGATATAGTAACTCCTGAAGGCGATATTAATGACGACTATCGGATTGACTACTTAAGAAAACACATTGTGGAAATGGCTGAAGCAATCGAGGATGGCGTGGAGATAATCGGGTATACAAGTTGGGGACCAATCGATCTGGTCAGTGCTTCTACGGGCGAAATGAAAAAGCGGTATGGCTATATTTATGTTGACAAAGATAATGAAGGCGAGGGATCGCTAAAGAGAATGAAAAAGAAGAGCTTCCATTGGTTCAAGAAAGTGATTGAATCCAACGGAGAAAATCTAGATTAATCAAATCCGATTGAGATGGGAGCTTGAATCAAATTTTCGACAGTTCCACTTAAAGAAAGTAAAATTTTTTTTAGGGGTGAAGGTGATAAGGGGACAAACGAGAATAAAGTGTACCCTTTGTAGAGGACATTTTAAAAAAGACTCTAGGCAACTGAAGAAGATAATGTCTGTATTGTGCAGACGTCATCTTTTTTAAATTCCGCTGACTCCGATATAAAAGGTCATATAACTTTTGGTTTCTCCTATGACATCTTCTAGTGTTTCACATGATTTAGTTATCCAAACTTTTTTCAAAATCATTCACGCAATAGTGCTATCGAAAAATTCAGATATAAATAAAAATTCAGTTGACTTAATAAATATGCAGACGTATACTAATTTTAACTTAATTCAGGGGTGAGTGCATTGAAAGTAGGAATTGTTGGTGCAACCGGATATGGTGGATTAGAGCTTATTCGATTTTTACATAATCATAAAGCAGTGGAGCGGATCGATTTATTCACATCCTCAGAAGAAGGTGTCATTTTTTCTTCTAAGTTTGGTCATCTCGCTCATATTGCCGATACATCTTTACAAAAAATTGATTATGGGACTTTAGAGAAATTTGATGTTGTTTTTACAAGTACGCCTTCAGGGGTGACAAGTGAGCTACTACCTCCATTGGTAGGGAAAGGTCCTAAATTAATAGACTTGTCTGGTGACTTCCGTTTACAAGATCCCGCGAGCTATGAAACGTGGTACGGTAAAAAAGCGGCACCAATGGAAATCATTCAACAAAGTGTATATGGCTTAACTGAATGGAATGCAGAAAATGTTCAAAATGCTCCTCTTATCGCAAATCCAGGGTGCTACCCAACGGCGGTTTTACTTTCATTGTTACCGTTGCTAAAAGAAAGATTGATTGATTCAAACTTTTTAGTAATTGATGCGAAAAGTGGGATTTCAGGAGCAGGAAATAAGCCATCGCAAACAACGCATTTTAGCGAGGCGAATGAAAGCTTATCAATCTATAAAACGAATGCACATCAGCATATTCCAGAAATTGAGCAGGCCATTTCAATGTTTGCAGGGGTCGATACAACCATTTCTTTTAATACTCATTTAGTGCCAATGTCTAGAGGGATTTTATCTACCTCATATGCACCTGTTATGCCTGGTGTTACAGAGAAGCAGCTAGTAACTTGTTTACAGAATGCCTATGAAAAACATCCGTTTGTACGGATCGTTACAGATGTAAATAGCTTAGGAACAAACCGTGTTAAAGGTTCAAACTATTGCGATATTTTTGTGAAAGTAGATAGCCGTACGAATCGTGCCACAATCGTTGGCGTCATCGATAATTTAGTCAAAGGGGCTGCAGGGCAAGCCATTCAAAATATGAACGTTCAATTTGATTTACCACAAACGACAGGATTAGATGTCGTTCCATTCTTTATTTAACTTCTAGGATAATTGATTAATGAAGGAGGAAAGATTTTATGACATTAATAGCATCCGCAAGTATTATGAAAAAATTATCAAGTAAAAATATTGTTTCACCAAAGGGCTTTAAAGCTGCGGGTTTACATTGTGGTTTAAAGCATAAGAAAAAGGATTTAGCAGTATTAGTCAGTGAAGTACCTGCGAGTGTAGCAGGAGTCTTTACAATGAATGCTGTGCAGGCAGCACCATTAAAAGTAACGAAAGAGGTTGTGTACACAACGAAAAAAATGCAGGCGATGATTGTCAACTCTGGAAATGCTAATGCATGTACAGGAAAGCAAGGAGCGAAGGATGCACAAACAATGCAATTCCTAGTGGCGGAAAAGCTTGGTATCGAGGCAAATTTAGTAGGTGTTTGCTCAACAGGTGTCATCGGTGAAATTATGAATATGGAGCCTGTAACAAATGGGATTAATCAGTTAGAGCCAAAGGATAATTTAGAAAGTGCGATTGATTTTGCCCAAGCGATATTAACAACAGATACCGTTATGAAAAACACAAGTTACAGCACTATCGTTGATGGCCAAGAGGTTATTATCGCTGGAGTTGCAAAAGGTTCGGGTATGATTGAACCAAATATGGCGACGATGCTAGGTTTTATTACGACGGATGCAAATATTGAATCAGATGTCCTGCAGGCAACATTATCTGATATAACAAATTTGACTTTTAATGCAATTACTGTGGATGGGGATACATCTACGAATGACACAGTAGTTGTGATGGCAAACGGCTTAGCGGGCAATGAAGCTTTAACGCCTAACCATCCAGATTGGCAAAACTTCTACTTTACATTGAAAACAGTAGCTCAAGACTTAGCGAAAATGATTGCTAAAGATGGTGAGGGTGCAACGAAGCTGATTGAGGTTGAAGTTGAAGGGGCAATGTCTGATGAAGAAGCGCGTAAAATTGCAAAAACAGTTGTTGGTTCACCGCTTGTGAAAACGGCAGTATTCGGTTGTGATGCAAACTGGGGACGTATTATTGCTGCTATAGGCTATAGTGGCGCAATGGTTGATCCAGAAAAAATTACGATCCAAATCGGTGGTGTGACGATGGTTGAAAACGGTGAGCCAATTCCATTTTCAGAGGATAAATTAATTCAAATTTTAAAAATGCACGAAGTGAAAATCAGTGTGTCACTTGGTATTGGGGAAGGCAAGGGGCATGCATGGGGATGTGATCTAACTTATGACTACGTTCAAATCAATGCCTCATACCGCTCGTAAACGAATGGTCATTAAGCTTGGGGGTAGTACGCTAGAAGGCTTAAATGAATCGTTTTTTGAGAATTTTAAAAAACTCCAAGAGAGCGGTGTAGAGCTTATTATTACTCATGGTGGTGGCCCAGCTATTAACCGTGAACTTGCGGAGCGTGGAATAGAATCACATGCTTTAAACGGTATTCGTATTACGAGCGAAGCTGTAATTGATATCGTACAGTCAACGTTAATAGGAAAGGTCAATCCAGCGCTTGTTCATGAACTAACAACGGCAGGCATAGCTGCAATTGGTTTAAACGGATTTGATGGTCATTTGATTGAAGCGGATTATCTAGACAAAGATGTATTCGGTTTTGTTGGTGAAGTAAAGACCGTCAATACATCTTTACTAGAATCATTAATTAGTGCGGGGATAGTACCGGTTATTGCTTGCGTTGGAGCAGATGAACATGGTCAGGCATTGAATATTAATGGAGATACGGTAGCAAGTGAAATCGCACTGGCTTTAGATGCAGATAGCTTAATACTTGTTACAGATGTAAGTGGTATTCGAATTAACGATGAATATCAATCGAAAGTAACTCCTTCCTTCATCAATCAATGGATTGAGGAGGGGCATATTTACGGTGGGATGATACCTAAAGTTCAAGGAGCTCTCGAATGCTTAAATGCAGGTATTCCATCGGTCCAAATTGTTGGGGAAACCTTAGTAGGTACGACGATTTTATCCGGTTTGAATTAAATGACCGTAAAAGCTGGAGTTGGTGAGGGCGATAATCAGTGGGAGATGAATAAATCCTCATCAGTGAGAGTTATTCTTCATTATAGTAGGAATGACCGTTCTAATGGCATAGAGGAAGCAAATATAGTGAGTAAGATTGCAGATTTTTAGCTATGAATTTAAGTAGGAGTTGATAAGATGAGTGCTTTATTTGGAAACTATGGCAAACGCCGTGCCCAAATTGTCAAAGGGCAAGGAACAGTTGTTGAAGATTCTGCTGGGAAAAAATATTTAGATTTTATAAGTGGAATCGCTGTAGTGAGTCTTGGACATGCACATCCTGCGATTGTGGAGGCTATTCAAGATCAAAGTAAAAAGCTATGGCATATTTCTAATTTATTTGATATTCCTGGTCAGGAGAAGGTTGCACAAAAATTAATAGCTGATACACATTTTTCTTATGCATTTTTCTGTAATAGTGGTGCGGAAGCAAATGAAGCGGCCATCAAGCTTGCACGTAAGCATACAGGGAAAAATCATATGATTACTTTCGAAAATTCCTTTCATGGGCGAACTTTTGGAGCGATGTCTGCAACAGGTCAGGGCAAGGTACATAATGGCTTCGGACCACTTGTTGAAAAATTTACAATTCTCCCTTTTAATGATGTGGCAGCACTTGAAGCAACGATTGACGATTCTGTCGCAGCAATTATGTTGGAGATGATTCAAGGTGAGGGCGGCGTTAACAGTATATCACCAGAGTTCGCAGCAGCAATAGCTAAAGCCTGTGACGACAAAGGAATATTACTAATGATCGATGAGGTTCAAACAGGTATTGGACGAACAGGAACAAAATATGCTTTTGAGCAAACGATTTTAAAGCCACATATTGTGACATTGGCAAAAGGATTAGGTGGAGGCTTCCCAGTCGGTAGTATGCTTGGAACAGCCGAGCTATATGATACATTTAGTCCTGGCACACATGGGACAACATTTGGTGGGAACCCACTTGCGATGCGTGTTGCTGAAACCGTGCTTGATCATGTCTTTGAACCTGCATTTTTACAAAATGTACAGGAACTATCTACTTATTTTGTAAAGCAGTTGAAAGCGAATCTCCCTTCTACGTATACCGTACAGGGCCAGGGCTTACTTCTTGGTATTGGCTGTGGCGATACTGAGGTAGCCTCGTATATAACTGCGGCAGAGGAAAATGGCTTATTATTAGTAAGTGCAGGGCCAAATGTTATTCGTCTATTACCTCCATTAACCGTGTCGAAAGAGGAGATCGATGATGCAATTGCGATTTTAAAAACGATACTGCTGTAGCATCTGATCAATTAAATACGATAAAAAATCTGCTAGATTTCTTGCAAAGAAGTCTAGCAGATTTTTAATGCTTATACAAAAGGCTTATCACCATAACGTGGGGTTGATTTCCGTTCCGGCTGGGCGCTTTCCTGGGGGCGTCCGATGAGCCGCTTCACTCGCGTTGCTCGCTGCAGGGTCTCGGGCCAACACGATGTTGGTCACGAAGGCGTTATCACAGGATGTGATGCTCTTAGCCTTCGTTCCTCTATCGCTGATCCCCGAGGAGTTGCCCAGCCTCCACTACAATCAACTTATTTACATAGAATACGTTTTAAAAATTCCATCCGCAGCTTTTGGGTAGTAAAGTAAAATCTTATCCCGCATTAACGGGCAGTAATTTATCTGTACCGAAAGCGAAGCGTCAGGTACAAGATTCTCGCCTCGAATTTAGGCGGGAGAGTAACTGCCCGTAAAAACCCGATTGGTGAAGACAAATAATCAGTGGAGTAAAGAACACCCCACCGATTAAAGTTTCACTTTATCGCAGCTCTTTTACTAATGTTTTCACTAGAGTAGGGAGCCAATCATGAAGGTGACTAAATGTAAAGCCTGCCGCTTCTGCCTTTGTAGTTGACATATACCAATCTGCTGGAACCCCATATGGCGATTGCGACTTTTCATCGCCACCTACAAGAGAAATTTTTGCATATTTTCCGGTTGTTTCTTCAATAAGACCTAGCATATCCTTTAATGAAATTGCACCTGCTGCTGTTGCATTATAGGGTCCTTCAATTGGTGTAATGCCAGCAAAATACAAAAATGCAGCTGCTTCGTCATCTGTAATAAAGCTCATTTTTGCTTCAATATTTGGTAATGAAATAGGCTGTTCCTGTAAAATTCGTTCAACATGGAAATGTAAACGGCGTGTATAGTCGTTCTCACCCATAACAATTGGGAAACGGACAGCGACAACAGGGAACGTAGCTTCTTCGAAAAGTACTGCTTCTGCTTGACGCTTACCTTCACCATATGAAAAATCTTCGCGATTCCCCATTCGAACTTCATAATTAAATGGATTAAAATCTTCTTCTGTTTTGATAGTGCCGTCTATTTGGTAGGTGGATAGAGTAGATGTAAAAACGAGCTTTTTCGTTTTACCTTCTAAAATTTCACATATTTTAAGAGCTTCATTCGGAGAGTAGCAAATATTATCATAGACAATATCCCATGTAGTGCTTGATAGTACCTGTGCCAACGAATCGGTATCATCTCGATTAACAATTAACTGATTCACCTTCGTACCAAAAGGATTTCCACTTTGTCCACGTGTTAAAATAGTTACGTTATGTCCATTTTGAAGACAAAGCTCAACAAGCTTTTTACCAAAAAAGCGAGTGCCTCCTAAAACTAAAATGTTCAATTACTTCCACCCCTTCAAATTTATAGTCCTCTTTATCATGACAAAAAAACAGGCATACTACAATTACTTTTAAATGTAGTATGCCTGTTTTTTATTGTGTAGGTGGGGTAGGCGGTGGAGTTGTATTTCCGTTGTTTCCTCCGTTAGAGCCATTCCCGGTGCTTCCGGAACCGTTGCCGTTATTAGAGCCATTTCCAGTGTTTCCGGAGCCGCTGCCGTTATTAGAGCCATTTCCAGTGTTTCCGGAACCGCTGCCGTTATTAGAGCCATTTCCAGTGTTTCCGGAACCGCTGCCGTTATTAGAGCCATTCCCGGTGTTTCCAGAACCGTTGCCGTTATTAGAGCCATTCCCGGTGTTTCCAGAACCATTGCCGTTATTAGAGCTGTTCCCGTTACTACCATCTGACCCATTGCCATTTTCTGTGCCGTTTTCATTTTGGTTTGGGTCTTTGTCGTCCGTAGGTGGTGGGACCTCTTCTTGCTTGTCTTTTTCAGGTTGTTTTTCACTTGCGCTACCACCGGTAGAAACGGTATTGGATTGCGCTGAAGTTAAACCTGTAATATCTACAGCGACAACAACATAGGCTTGACCACTTGCGACCGTCGTACTTTGTGATGATTCAAGCACTGATCCGACAAGGGTCTTTCCACCATCTGTTACTTTATATATTCGATAACCGACTACATCATTTGAAGAACCTGTCCAAGATAATGTATTCCCATTAATTGAAGCAGATACTGCTGCTGGCGCACTCTGATCTGCTGGGAAATTAACAGCTGATACCGATGAATTCGATAATGACGAATTTTTTGGTAATAGGCTGGCCGGATCACCGCCAAGTGGGCCTAGCATTCGTTTAATAAATGCCTGATTAATACCTGCACCGCTTGCTTTTACGAATTCTGCAGGTGTGCTAGGAAGGGCATTATAAGTTTTACCTTTTATCGTAACAACGCTTGAGGAAGTTAAACTATCATCAGCTTGTGAAGGTAAAAATACTTTCGCGTTAAACAAATCAGAGCGCACGAGACCAGCATTAGCACATGCTGCAGATGGCGCTAAACCAGAAATACCACAGAATGATGCAGTGACAACGTTCTTCGGTTGCACAAATCTAGTTTTAGGGGCAATAAATTGTGGATCTACATCATACACAGAATTCATTAATGTTCCCCATAGTTTATTAATTCGCACACTAGGCCGTTGATACGTATTATTAAATGCATCTAGTGTTTCATTTTTATCATAACCCATCCATACACCAAGAGAAACATTCGGGTTATAACCAACAAACCAAACATCTTTGTAGCCTTGTGAAGTACCTGTTTTAGCGGCAAAGTCAGCAGAGAATTTTAATGTATTTCTTGCAACTGTACCTGTTCCTTTTGTTAGCACATCTCGTAACATATCAGTAATGATATAAGAAGTTTCAGGACTAAATACTTGTTCAGGTTTAACTTCGTGTTTATAAATGATATTTCCATTTTGGTCTTCAATTCTATCAATCATATAAGAGTCTATAAATTGTCCACTATTTGCAAAAGTTGCAAAGGCATTGGTGTTCTCTTCAACAGTAATACCTTCTTCTACGGCTCCGATACCAGCTGAAATGTTTGTGAAGTCCTTAGGCTGTAAGGTTGTGATCCCCATCTTAACTAAGTAATCGGCAGGACGTCTGTTAAGAATACTATAATATAGACGTAAAGCTGATAAGTTTTGTGAATCTGCTAATGCCTCACGTGCAGGGATTAGTCCTCGTTCATCATTAGTATTATAGTTGTTTGGACTCCATTTACCAATAGAGAATTTTACGTCGACTAATGGGCTACCTGCACCGATTACACCGTATTCTATTGCAGGTGCATATACGAGTAAAGGCTTCATTGTTGAGCCATTTGAGCGTTTTGCCTGTGTAGCGTAGTTATAACTTTTTAATTCAAAATCACGACCACCGACAAAGCTTAAAATACGTCCAGTAGTATTTTCGATTAAAATACTGCCAACCTGTGCAGGCATTTGAACATCAATTTCTTCACCTGTTACAGGATCTTTGTCTTTAACGGTGTAAGTATGACCGTAATTTTGAAAGTTTTCCGCTGCTTTTTGCATCGAATCGTACATATCCTTATTAATAGTTGAATAGATACGATAACCTTTTGAGCGGACATTACGATCTGCTAGGATCGTATACTTATCTTTTAATTTTTTCTCATTTTTTAAGCGTTCTGGATCAATACCATCTTCTTCTGCTAGTTTTTCCGCAATAATGTCTTTTGCTCGACTTTCAAGCTCATACGTTAGCCAAGGGTAGCGATCTTCTGCGCGCATTTCCGGTGAACGGAAGTCAGCAGTGATATCGTAAGTAAGTGCTTCTTTATATTGAGCTTCGTTAATATAACCTGCGTCCTTCATACGATAAAGTACAGTTTTCATACGATCAATACCCGGTTGAAGAGCTTCTTTACTTTTAAGTACACCTGTATTTGTGAAAGGTGTGTAAGCAAAAGGTGATTGAGGAATACCAGCTATATACGCTGCTTGAGGAAGCGATAAATCCTTTGCTTTTACATCGAAAATACCTTCAGCAGCTGTTTCTACTCCTGCAATGTTTCGACCGGAAGCATTACGACCGTAAGGAATTATGTTTAAATATGCCTCTAAAATTTCTTCCTTTTTCATAAAGTGCTCTAAACGCATTGCAAGTAAAAGTTCTTTTGCTTTTCGTTCATAAGATACTTCATTTGTTAATACTTGGTTTTTAATAAGCTGTTGTGTTAATGTAGAGCCACCAGTTTGTGTGGAAGAGTTGGTTACGTCTTGAACTAGCCCACGAATGACGGCCTTCGGAACTATTCCGTTATGTTCACGGAAATACTCGTCCTCTGTCGCTAATACCGCATTCACAACATCAGGTGCGACATCGTTTAATGTTGTTACTCGACGGTCTAAATCCGTACGTAATTTTCCGATATAAATATCGTTGGCAAAATAAATTTCACTTGTTGAATCGTAGTTGAAAATTTCTTTTCTTAATTCTTCTTTAGAGCGTAGTGGCTCTTCTTTTACAAGTGAAGCAAAATAGCCAGCCCCAACTGAACCGGCAAATACAGTGCCTACCAATGCAAAGACTAAAAATAGTAAAAATAAGTTCCAGGCAACACTTCCTGAAATACGTAATTTCTTCATCCATTTTTGTTGAATTAAATCATCGATCTTTGCATTGATTTTCTCAATCCAATCTTTCAATGTATCGACCTCCTAAAATCTTGTCTATTATAGCACATATTGATTTAGGTCGAACATAATTATTGACAATGAAAAAGAATCGTTTAGAATAATGTTTATAGTTTTCTAGCGAAGAAGAGCTTGCAGTAGTGTCTATATTCCCTGTATAGAGAGCCAGCGGTTGGTGAAAGCTGGTCATAATATAGAGACGAATTACGTGCTTGGAGCTTAGACGTGCGCGCCTGCGATAAAGGCGGTTGAATGAAGAGGAAGATGGATGACATCTTCAAGCTGGGTGGTACCGCGTTAATTTATAACGTCCCTGCATGCAATGTTTTGCGTGTAGGGACTTTTTTGTTTCTCCCTACACGGAATTATTAAACACTAAGGAGGAATAAAAATGACGAATGAATTATTACAAGACTTAGAATGGCGCGGATTGTTATACCAACAAACTGATGCTGAAGGTATGGCCAAATTATTAGATGATCAATCTGTATCTTTATACTGTGGTGTTGATCCAACTGCGGATTCTATGCATATTGGACATATTGTCCCTCTTTTAACGCTACGTCGATTCCAAAAAGCGGGCCACCGTCCAATTTTATTAGTTGGTGGTGCAACTGGAATGATTGGAGATCCATCTGGTCGCTCAGAAGAACGCCAATTACAAACAGTTGAGCAAATTGATAAAAATGTTCAAGGTATCCGTAGCCAGTTAGAGCGTATTTTTGAATTTGCAGAAGATGGCAATGGTGCTCAGTTAGTTAATAACCGTGACTGGATTGGCAATATAAATACGATTGAGTTTTTACGTGATTACGGAAAATTAATTAACGTGAACTACATGTTAGCAAAGGATACGATTGCATCACGCCTTGATACTGGTATTTCATTTACTGAGTTTGCCTATACATTAATTCAAGGTATTGATTACAATCATTTATACAACCACTACAACTGTCGTATTCAAGTAGGTGGCTCTGACCAGTGGGGTAATATTACAACTGGTTTAGAAGTTATTCGTAAAACACATGAGGAAGAGACGAAAGCTTTTGGTATCACAATTCCTTTAGTAACGAAAGCAGACGGTACGAAATTCGGTAAAACAGCAGGTGGTGCTGTTTGGTTAGATAGTAAGAAAACATCTCCATATGAGTTCTACCAATTCTGGATTAATGCTTCGGATGCTGACGTTGTAAAATACTTAAAAATCTTCACATTCCTTTCTCGTGAAGAAATTGAAGCTTTAGCAGTATCTGTAGATGAGGAACCACATTTACGTAAGGCGCAAAAAGCACTAGCTGAAGAAATGACTCGCTTAGTTCATGGTCAAGAAGCATTAGACCAAGCAATCCGTATTACGGCTGCTTTATTCTCAGGCGACTTAAAAGCACTTTCTGCTGATGAAATGAAGGATGCGTTTAAAGATGTTCCTTCTATTGAAATGGCGAAAGAAGATAAAAACATCGTGGAATTACTTGTGGAAGCGGGTATTTCTCCTTCAAAACGTCAAGCTCGTGAAGACGTAACGAATGGTGCGATTAGCGTGAATGGTGAAAAGGTCACTGAATTAGAATATGTCATCGATGGCAAAGATCGTTTAGAAGATGCATTCAGCATTGTTCGTCGTGGTAAGAAAAAATACCATATGGTGAAGTTTGTTTAATTCAGACTCACACAACAAGACATCCCCTCAATATTTGAGGGGATGTTTTTTTGTTGGAAAATAAAATGGTCAAGGAAATCTTTTTACTCGCTCTCCAGTGGGCGAGCGTCAAGCCACGTCCTCTGCTTTGTATTCGTCGACACTTCTGCACAGATAAACATTGTTGGTGCACTTCGATTTATTATAAATTAAAGGGACATAGTTGATTGGAGTGGAGGCTGGGCGACTCCTTGGGGATCAGCGATAGAGGAACGAAGGCTAAGACCATCACATCCTGCGATAACGCCTTCGTGACCAACATCGTGTTGGCCCGAGACCCTGCAGCGAAGCGAAGCGGCTCATCGGACGCCCCCAGGAAAGCGCCCAGCCGGAACGGAAATCAACTCTTCGTTTCGGCGAATGGTCATACTTTCATTTTAGTTATCTAAAAAACTAGGAAGCTTGATGTGCTCATATTCTTTGGGGTGAAGCAAATTCGCAAGCTTCAATGCACCCTCTATAAGGCGTGGTGATGGACGACAATAAAGCCATTCCTCCATTACGTGAAGCTGTTTCATTTTAACGGCTTGTAGCTCCTGCGCATGTGAACGTTTTAATAAATTGGCTGGTTGAATACGCTCAAAGGCAACGCCTACCCAAGCCATCATAATATAGTCTGGGTCACGTCTTACTACATCAGCCCAATCAGTTTGCACACTTGCTAGTTCTACATCTTGAAACAGATTTTGTCCACCAGCAATGGCACTAATTTCAGTTAGCCAATTAATGTTACCTGGAGTAAAAATAGGATTTGGCCACCATTCCCAATAGAGAGTAGGTTTTTTAGGAATCGTTTGAGCAACTGTGCGAAGACAATCGATACATTGTAAATATTCCTCAGAAATTTCTTTTGCACGCCCTTCAACCCCGCAGGCTTTACCTAAAGTATGGAGATCTTGAGCGATCTCCTCTAATGAATTAGCATTAAAAACAATATGGGGAATATTTCTAGCTTGTAACGCTTCAATATTTTTTTCCATGCCGGGGACACTTAAGGATGCGAGTACAAGATCAGGCTGTAATGCTTCTAATGCATCCATATTAATTGATAAATCTGGTCCAAGCTGAGGTAAGTCTTTTACTGCTAATGGCCAATCCGAAAAATCATCGACACCAACAAGTTGATCAGTCAGGTCTAAATAAGCCACAAGCTCGGTATTACTCGGACAAATTGAGATTAAACGCATCTTCTTATCTCCAATTCTTTTTAAGAAAAGTATAACGAGTGTTGGGGGCACATACAATGCCTGAATGCTGGCCACAATAAAAAAGGCATGCCTGCAAGAGACATGCCTTTTGATTACTTATTAAGAAAGTGCGATAGCTTCAAGTGATTCTTCTTTTTTCGCTACAGGACCCATCGCATTTGTAATAATTTGTTTAATTTCCTCTAACGTTGCTTTACGTGGGTTTGTTGCAGCGCATACATCTAGCATTGCGTTTTTCGCTAAGATCTCGATATCCTCATCCTTCGCACCTAATTCGCGGAAGCCACTTGGAATGTTCAAATCTCTAGAAAGATTTTCAATTGCTACAATTGCTTTCTCAGCAGCATCACGTTTACTTAACGTTTCAACGTTTTCGCCTAACAATTCTGCGATTCTCGCAAAACGCTCAGTACGCGCTGTTAAGTTGAAGCGGCAAACATGTGGCAATAAAATAGCGTTACATACGCCGTGTGGTAGATTATAGAAACCACCTAATTGATGAGCAATTGCATGCACATAGCCAAGTGATGCATTATTAAACGCCATGCCTGCTAAAAATTGTGCGTAAACCATTTGCTCGCGTGCTTCTAAATCAGCACCGTTTGCATAGGCACGTGGTAAATATTCAGGAACTAGCTGAAGTACCTTTTCTGCGCATGCATCAGTAATTGGTGTTGCGTTTGTCGACACAAATGATTCGATTGCATGTGTTAATGCATCTAAACCAGTTGCCGCAGTTAGAGCAGGAGGTAAGCCAATCATTAGTTCAGGGTCATTAATCGATAGTAGTGGAGTAACATGTTTGTCCACGATGGCCATCTTCACTTTACGAGCTGTATCCGTAATAATTGTGAAGCGAGTCATTTCACTTGCTGTACCAGCAGTTGTGTTAATAGCGATTAATGGAACCAGTGGGTTTTCTGATTTGTCAACGCCCTCGTAATCATGAATGCGTCCACCATTCGAAGCAATAAGTCCGATACCTTTTGCTGCATCGTGTGCGCTACCCCCTCCAAGAGAAACGATTGAATCACAGTTTTCAGCATGATACACTGCAATCCCGTCTTCAATGTTTTGATCTGTTGGATTCGGTTCTGCTTTCGGGAAAATTGCTACATCTATTCCAGCAGCTATAATGATGTTAGCAATTTGTTCAGAGAGACCTAATTTGTGTAAGCCCTCATCTGTTACGATTAATGTCTTTTTCACTTCTAAATCATTTAAGCGTGTACCAACTTCTTGAATTGCTCCAGGTCCAAATAAGTTTGTTTTCGGCATAACAAATTGCTTTAGAACGTCTGACATATTTCCAACCCCTTTAAAATAATTGTTATTGCTTGAATGATGGCGAACCACCTTTCGAAATTCATATTATTCTATTTTTTGTAAAAGTTCAACTCGTATTTTTATTAAAATTGTTAATTTTACTCGTGTTATTATTTTACAAAAAAGTTAGATGGTTATTTGATATGATGAAAGGTTGAATTGTCTAGTAGTATTGATTTGAAAACGTTTTGAAAATTGTTTTCCTATGAAAGTAAAATATATTTTTTGGAAATGTGTTCTATTTTAAAGGAGTATTGAATAGTAAATAACTGATAATTTGTTTTTAATATATTCGTAGTGTAAATATTGTTTTTTATTTGTGTAATTACTATTTTAAAGTACATAAAATCGTCATAATTAATAGGAATATTTAAAATTACTCGATCCTTCTTTTTAAAATGTTTAAGGAGATCCATAATGCGAGAACTAAATAAAGAATGACCGTATATCCGAGTAATGCACACATATAGAAAATTGCCTTTGAATCAGAATTTATAGGAGGATAACCACTGTGAACATTAAAATGATATACCTCCTGCTCAGAACCGTACCAAATAGCTACTAGCAAAAAGCTGATTAAAAGGAGAGCCAGTAGAGCTTTTTTATGAAAAGTGATGTGCAGCAGACTTTCTTTAAAAGTAATTGACCGCTTTATTTTCTTGCTTTGATGCTTTTTAAAGGGAACTAAGAAAAAAATCATGATGCCACTATAAACTAAAACCATCACAGTAAGTTCAGAAACCCCCATTATTTCCTCCTCATTTCTAATATTTTTTATTTAGACTTCCGTAAAGATAAAAGGGTTCCTTTTTCATTAATACATATTAATTAATATTTACAAACTGGAATGAAAACTTATTAAATCTTTTATTTTTTGGGCACTTTTCAGGGATATTTTTAATTTTATTTAATAATATTTCAATGAAAATATGTTCAATAAAGGGGCGGAGGAAATGTCCATTAGACAAGAACAAAAAGAACAACGAAAGGCCTTAATTTTACAATCTGCATTAGATTTGTTTATTCGGAAGGGGTATGGTGAAACGAAAGTTGCTGATATTGCTAAAGCTGCTAATATGAGCATGGGGTTGCTTTTTCACTATTTTGACTCTAAGGAAAAGCTTTATGAAGAGCTAATTCGCATAGGCTGTGAAAGAACTAAAATGGATTTTGATTTTATTAATGATTCACCATTGGCAATCTTTACAGCGACTGTTGAGGAAATGATTTACATGATCAGTACAAACCCGTCTGCAGCAAAAATGTTTGTGCTAATGGAGAATGCACAACATCTTGATTCCTTGTCGGAAGATTTAAAAGTAATGCTTGCTGAAGCAGATAAATTAATAAAAAAGAGTATTCCATTAATAAAGAAGGGGCAATTGCTAGGTGAAATTTATTAAACAGGGAAATGCTGAAGCGCTTGCGGTAGCATTTTGGTGTTCTATTCAAGGAATCGCCCAATACATTGCGCTACATCCCGAAACTCCTTGTCCCAATGCAATGTGGGTTATTTCAATCCTTGAAAACAGGGAGGCGGATTGAAAAATGAAAACTAAACGCAACTTAATAATCTTTATAGTTGTCGTTTTGCTATGTGGTTGGCTGGGTGTTTTTGTAGATCGCTTCATCCCTGAACAGCCTAGAGGTGACACACTTGGAATGGGGATTTGGCTAGTATTTCCGCTGCTGACAACTATACTGTTACGTGTTTTTGCAGGAGATGGTTGGCGAGATATAAGCTTATTACCTAATATGAAAGGTAATATAAAATGGTATATTGTCTCGCTCCTAGTCTATCCTGTCATCACTTCTATAGTTTTGTTAGTAAGCTATCTATTTGGCTGGATGGATTTTTCGGATTTTAATGTAGATGCATTAGTTTCAGTTTTTGTAGGTGGTTTACTGATTCAATTTGTTAAAAACTTTTTTGAGGAATCAGTTTGGAGAGGTTATTTGACAAGTAAACTTTTAACGTTAAAAGTAAATGATTTTTGGTTGTATTTTATTGTAGGTGGTGTTTGGGGAGCCTGGCATATTCCATACTTTTTAGTGTTCTTATCAGAAAGTGATATCCTCAATGTGCTTCCTGTAAATAGGTGGCTATTTGCATTAATAGGTATTGCGACGATGATTTGCTGGACAGTAATGTATACAGAAATTTATTTAATGACGAAAAGTATTTGGCCACTTGTCCTTATGCATATGACAGAAGATGCACTTGTAAATCCACTTATTCTTGATGGATATATCAAAATTGCTCAGGGAAAAGAATTTCTTGTTTCTCCAACGGCAGGTATTATTACTACAATGCTTTACCTAATGGTTGGGATTATATTGCGAACTAAACGAAAAAAGCTGGAGAGGGAAATTGTATTAAAATCTACTACAACAGCTATTGTTAAAATTTGAAAATTTAGCAATGAATAAAAGTTCTAGGTGCTATTAATCTAACAAGGCTTCTAGGATTTTTATTATTAAAGTATCCTTTTTTGTTTAGTATTATATAGAAAATGATAGATTACACAATAGAGTTTTAATAGATAAATCATGAAATAACGTAGTATTTTTTACAGAGTTTTAAGCCTAAAAAAAACCTTATGATTAAGTTGTTCCAAAAAACAACAACACAAGGAGGAGTTTTTTATGGCAATTAATAATGGTAATTCAGATTTCAGTTTAAAGGTATCTAAAACAGGGATAAAAAGTTTAAGCATTTCTTGGAGTAAAAGTGGTGGTATTGGTTACGGCGGATCAATTCAAGTGCAACGGCCAGGAGATGGAAAAATTATTTTTTCAAAAGAGTATAGTCAAACGACTGCAAAAGATTCTTTAACGGTTGAAACCCCGTATTTTGGTGAATACAAAGTTCATATTAAGTCAAATAAAGGTAATACGTATGACGTAGCTTACTGTAAAGTTCATTTATCAAAATCAACTTCATCGACACATGAGTTCACAGCAGCAGATATTCTTCAGTGGAAAAAAGAAGCTTCAATTTCAATAGCAACTTTTGGAGTATTAGGTTTTGTGAGTTTTTTAGTTGTATCTGTTACGGCTACGGTAATTTCAGTAGGTGCTTCAATAAGAGATGTTTGGGTTCATGACACTAAGTATGAGCCATTTCCAACTCCAAAAGTGGGAGATAAGATTACTACGAAAATCGAACCTGTTACGGATGGAGTTAAAACAACACTTTCATATAAAGCGAAAAATGGAGCAATTTATCAAGATAAAGTAACTACTGCAAAATACTTGACATATCAACGATAATAAAAGATTAAAAGCACATGTTAAACATGTGCTTTTTTTAAATAGTTATAAAGTTGATAAAAAAAGAAGATATAGCAGGCAAGCAAAATTAATATTACTACCAAATCTAAAAACCCGAAATTTGTAAATAAAGTATCTCTTATAATGAAAATAAAAATGCTTAATAACAAGAGAATACTCAAATTTGAAAGTAAATTAATAAGTCGTTTTTTTTGTTTGAAAATTAAAGAAAGAATTATTTTTAGAGCGAGGATAAGGCCGAAAACAAATAAATATATATTCATAATCATGTCGAATTCCATGTCTCACCTCAAAAAATTATTTAATTAATCCATTTCACTTCATGATACCTTATTTTCGTTATTTATTGTAATACAATGTGAATTTATAGTATAGTTAATCTTAAAAATAGAACGTATGTTTTTTGTTTAGTGGATGTTTTGAAATATGTTGATTTTATAAATCTATTATCGAGTTGTGATTCTCGATTGTAGTTTCAATGGTATTACTCGTTAAATTGGGCAACGCTATGAAGAACATAGAAATAGCGATTAGAACAAATGGACTTAAAAACACAAATATCAAGAACGAAGATTAAATATAATTAATGTTAAGAATTAATTTGGAACAGAAAAATAGGGGAAGGGGAAATAGAAATGAAGAAGAATGGACGCAAATTAGATAAATTAGTAGAAGAATATTTGAAATTGTATCCATATATATATAAAGAAAAAGTCGGAACTTTAACCAAAAATCAAATGATAGCTATATGTATTAGTGAGTTATTAAACATAATGCCAGAAAAAGAAGTTGCCTTTATCAAATATAGATATTTAAAAGGCTGGACTATAGTTAAGGTAGCTCAGGAGATGAATTATAGTCAGCAAATGATATATGTTATTCGCAAAAATGCATTAGAGAAAATTTTCCACGGTATTAGTCATTTGCTATACAGTGAGGAAAAAAAGTTGTTTTCCAATACTGAAAAAGATGATGAAATTGTTTATATCATTAATAAAAGATTTTACTATGGTATGAACAAATATATATAATTTGCCGATATGGCTATTTTTTTATCGCCACAAAAGAACGTGTGTTCTGTTTTGGTGGGATGTAAATTCATTTTAAGCAAAGTCACTCATTTGAAAAGTAAAATGTGTGACTTGATAGTTTTATCATTCCATTTTGAAATTGCTTAATAGAAATAACCGACATTTAGAAATGGGAGAGGAAATGAAAGTAACAGTTAAAGAATGGTGTGTCATGTCAGAATACCTCCTGCTCATAACCGAACCAAATAGCTACTAACAAATAGTTACTAACAAATAGCTACTAACAAAAAGCTGATTAAAAGGAGAGCCTTTTTTATAAAAAATGATGTGCAGTAGAATGCTTTTTTTGGGATTTTATGTTAAAATAAACATATTGAATTTGTGAAGTTTTATATCGATGTTAGTAGATTAAATGATGAGCGAGGGGAACACTTATGATAATGTGGTTTCGACACTTACCACCGAAAAGTATGGATTTATCAAAATGGACTTCTTTCATACAGAATAATTGGTATCGAAAACATTATATGAAGTTTGTATATCTACTTCAGATTATCATTTTTCTGATACCCAATTTCTTTGGAACAGGGTTCACTCATATTAGTATATTTCCTCTCATTTTAATAGGTGTCTTTGTCTTCGTCATTCACGAATGTCTACACATTTTAGTTATAAACAAAATAGGTGATATTAGCTTAACATTTAGCGGAATATTTTTTTGGTTAAATACAAACGCAATCCTTTCCAAAATGAGGTTTTTGGTCTTTATGAGCTTGCCGTTTATTGTATTATCGGTGGTTCCTGGCATTATGTCGTTCTATGTATCAGGAAATATCAAATCAATCATATTATTTGTAAGTTGGATAAACTCGGTGATTTCCTCCTCAGATATCGTAAATTCATTTTTAATTGCAATTAAACCGAAGAACTCGGAATTTTGCAGAGGTTATTATCGAGTGAAATAGTATTAAAGGGTTACTCAAATACGTTTAAACTAAAGGCGTTAGGTTAAACTTACGATATTCGGAAGTGAAAAGACTGATTAAGTTGTAGCTTTGTAAAAAAGATTGATCGTTTATAATAAAGATTGATAATTTGTAATAAAGTTTGATAAAAATCACCTCTTTAGTTAATTTTTGAGGTGGTTTTTTTATGGATATTTGAAGTTTATCATGTGAAAAATTTTACTTAAACTACGGAGCAGGTTAGCTGAATAAGGGGTAAGTTAAGAAAGAGATTATAAGAGAGGGTGGGTAAATGAGGAAGTATGCTTTTTTGAAAGAAGAAGGAAGTAACATATGTAAAGTTATGATTTTTGCTTCAACTGATGAAACCAATGTGTTTTTGTACGACACCATAGAAGACACAGCTTGCTTTGCAGATTGTTGCTTTGAAAATATTGAAGAGGAGAAGAATATTGCAAAGAGCTTGGAGTTAACAATAAGGATTGGTGTTATATAGAAGATCCCTTGGAAGGTTGTCAGGACGATACTATAAAATGCAAATGAATTTGTTATTGAACGAACGGGTGTTTTACTTGAAGATCATTGAGTTGCATAGGCAGCTCTTTTTTTCTTATTGAACTAAAGATCTTCAATCAGAGAAATAACTGGGTGAAAAGATGTGCCGAATTCTAGACCGTCTTTTTTAGAAAACACTTGCTACGGCAGATGCTTTTTGTGGGAGGCGAAATAAAAAAGATTGAAGAATACTCTCAACCATTAATTAGATATATTGTTGTCACCATTACAAAAGCATTAATAACTAGCCACAATTCAGCCCCGAAACAATGGTTTTTAATGCATTGTTGTGCATTGTCGATAAAAAGCAAAAACCCTAGAGAACCTTGTTATAAAAGGTTTTCTAGGGTTTTCTAAACTACTCTTTGCAGAGTAATTTAATTAACGAGAGTAGTACTCTACGATGAATGCTTCGTTGATTTCAGCTGATAATTCAGAACGCTCTGGTAGGCGAGTGAATGTACCTTCTTTTTTGTCAGCATCAAATGTTAAGTAGTCAGGTACGAAGTTGTTTACTTCGATTGCTTCTGTTACTACAGCAAGGTTTTGAGATTTTTCACGAAGAGAAATCGTTTGACCTGGTTTTACGCTGTATGAAGGGATATCAACGCGTTTGCCATCTACTAAGATGTGGCCGTGGTTTACTAATTGACGAGATCCACGACGAGTACGAGCTAAACCTAAACGGTAAACTAGGTTGTCAAGGCGAGTTTCAAGAAGGATCATGAAGTTTTCACCGTGTACACCTTTCATTTTACCAGCGCGGTCAAATAGAGTACGGAATTGACGTTCGTTCATGCCGTACATGTGACGAAGTTTTTGTTTTTCTTGAAGTTGTAAACCGTATTCTGATAATTTTTTACGTTGGTTTGGGCCGTGTTGACCTGGTGCGTAAGGACGTTTTTCGATTTCTTTACCTGTACCGCTTAGTGAGATACCAAGACGACGTGATAATTTCCAAGATGGACCTGTATAACGAGACATATTGTTGTCTCCTCCTTTAAATTTGGTTTTTTTGTTGTAAAACATAAACCAGTAGTACCCATTCTTATACGCATTTTATTTTCATGTATTTTCGCCTATGCAGCCGTTAGGTTACACAATACACCATCTATTTGAATCTGTTTAGTTAACCGAAATAAAATAGAGGAATAAAATACAGTAATAAGCTCATACCACTGCTGCGTTTATTTTACACAAACTTCATTGTAACTGCTTATTACATAGACGTCAATTATTACACTAACTATTTTCAAAAAAGAACTATAGTAAAAATTTCCTCTCTATACACGATGCAAAATTTTGGGATAGTTAATGATACAGTGTGAAATGTAAAATATAAAAGTAAAGTAGAATAACATAGTCAAAATGACACAAATTATGTATAATATACAATAAGTTAATAGTAATTGATTTGTACGTTATATAGAAAAGGTGATTTCATGACAGACCATTTACAAACGCTAAAATATATAAAATCAGATGTTTTGAGCATTTGGGTGAGTTGTAAAGAACAAACTGGTTTAAATGAGTATTTTCGCCCATTGAAACAGTGTCTAAAGAAGCATTTTGGAATTGTAAATGTGGCATTTCTCGGTTTCGAAGGTAATTCTTTAATTCCTATAGAAAAGATGGCTACTTTAACAATTGAAACAAAACTAAATGCTGTGTCATGGTTAATGATTGAAGCTAGTTTTTATCAACAGAGAATGGTGAAAATTCCTTATATATTAAAAGAAAAAGCAGACTATACGATGATGACAGATATGGTCCTTTTCCAAGTAGAAGGTAAAAATCCAATTGGTGTGCTACTTGTAGAGGCAACAGATGCTTGGACAGACTTTATGACTTCTAATTACGGGGAAGAAAGTATAGAAACGCTTACGAAAGTTCTTCAGTTGATGAGAGAAAATAATGAAGTAAAAGTGAATGAAGATCAATATAGAAAATTGTATAATATGACAGATTTATTTCATTCAACTATGGATATTGATTTAATTTTAGAAAATGTCTTAAAAAATATTAAGGATAATTTTCCCGAATTTAATGTGGGGCTTATACTATCGAATGATCAAGACCGCCATACGACTATCGATATTAAGCTTTTTGATTACTTATCTGAAAGGCCTGCTACTATTGAGGCTTTTGTCTCAGGAGAACTGACGACTGAGCTTGCTAGCGATTTGAATTGTCGAGTATTAAACGCGCCTATTAAAGGGAGACAAGCTATTTATGGCATTTTACAAGTAAGTGCACCTACAACGTATCTTTTTTCAACGACTGAAAAAGATTTTGTACGAATGCTAGCACAAACATCAGGAAATGCGCTCGAAAATGCAAAATTATATCATCAATCACATCGCCTTGTGAGTGATTTGCAACTCATCAATGAAACATCACATCGTTTAAATATGAGAATAGACATTAATGAAATGTTACTTTTCCTTCAAAAGCAGTTAATGAAATCCTTTCAACCAATGGAAGTTTGTTTCGCTTTTAAGCATAATGACACATTTGAAGTGACCGATGCTAGTACGACCTTATTTAATACAGAAAAGGGTCAAACATTTATAAAACATGTTGAACAACATTTTGAAAATACCGATGATCCACTATTTATCGCTGATTTCAGCCGATTAACCCCTAATCAAATTGAATATCGTTCAATTATGGCAATCCCGATTTTAATGGAAGAAAAAATTAATGGCTTTAGTATTGTGTTACACAAGGAGCCATATTTCTTTTCGTTTGATAGCTTTAAATTAATGCAATCATTAATCCATCACTCTTCTTTAGCAATTGCAAACTCAATACTACGAAATCAACTTCAGGAAATGGTAGATTTAGACCATTTAACAAAATTGTATGCAAGAAGTTATTTAGACCAGTATGTAGAAAAGTCACTTAAAAGTGATCAATCAGGGATGTTCTTACTCATTGACATTGATAATTTCAAATGTGTGAATGATACGTATGGTCATCAAATTGGTGATAAGATTCTTATGCAAATTGCGGTAAAGTTAAAAGATATGATTGGAGCTCGTGGTATTTGTGCACGCTGGGGTGGAGAGGAAATGTCTGTGTATGTCCCGAATATTGAGGAGAAAGAAGCAATCGAATTGGCAGAAGCAATCGTTGCAGTAATTCCAAATACAACAGATCCTCAGGTGACAATTTCAGCAGGTCTTATAACATGGGATGAACTGTATCGTCCAGCGTTTCAATCTGTTTTCCTACATGCAGATACAGCGCTTTATGAAGCGAAAAACAGTGGTAAAAATCGATTTTGTATGCATGATCGACCGTATCAAATAAATTAATAGTTCGCTACTAAAATTAGGGATGAACAATCGTGGCACATCGGACGCCGCTAGGAAAGCGCTCAGAACAGAAATCGACTTCAAGAGATAAAACGTCAGGCATCTTTTCACAATGAAATACCCTGAAATGATACTAAATCATTTCAGGGTATTTTTTTTTTATAAATGGGAGAGTAAGGTTTTTACGAATAGCTCTAACCCCTCTTGATCTTCCTTAGAAAAGCGATTAACGATTGGACTATCGATATCAAGAACACCGATGACCTCTCCTTCTTTTTTCAAGGGAATCACGATTTCGGATTGGGAAGCGGCGTCGCAGGCAATATGCCCTGGGAAGTCGTGTACGTCTTTTACCACCATTGTTTCTTCTTTACTTACAGCTGTTCCACAAACACCGCGTCCAATAGGTATTCTAACGCAGGCAGGTAAGCCTTGGAATGGCCCTAATACAAGTTCCTCTCCTTGTAATACATAAAAACCAACCCAATTAATGTTCGGCAGAAACTGATTTAGTAATGCAGAGGCGTTACTTAAATTAGCAATGCGATCGCTTTCTCCTGTAAGTAGGGCATCTAATTGTTTGGCCAAAGTATTATATTGCTCAGCAATTGGCCCTTCATAATTAATTTGAGTAAACATAAAAGCACCTCGTTTGAAAGTTATTTATTTTGGATATATAACATTATAGTGTTGATGCAAATCAGCAACAGTATGGGCATCTGAACCGAAAACAAAGGGAAGCCCAATAGATTTACTGTAATCTATGAAGGAAAAAGGTGGATAAGTTTCCTGACAATGTGTTTTACTTAATCCAGCGCTATTTAAATCTAGCTCATAGCCTTCTTCCTTCATTAAATTTAAAACTTTTCGAATCTGTGCAGAATCATCAATTTTCACCTTATGTGCTAATTGGAATTTGTGAATAAGTGAAGGATGCCCAATGCGCTTAGGCTTGTATTGTCCTAAATCTGCTTTAATGGATTGTAGGACGGTATCGTAATATAAATTGTACACTTGTTCAATAGAGCCCACTTTTTTTGAAAAAGCCATAAAACTTTCTGGAGAAAAGTCTATGCATTCAAAGGTATTGTGCCATTGTAAAAAATGAACAGATAAAATAGAGTCATCTAAAAAGTGTCCATATGTATCAAGAAATTGACGAGTTTCTTGTTCAAAGCCTTGAATATAGTCAACCTCTAGTCCTATATGAATGCGAATGTCTTGTGCGTATTCCTTTTGAAGGCGCTGTAAATCTTCAAAATAAGGCATTAAAAATTCTGGATTCATACCACTGTCTTGCTGTGGTGTAGGGTCAACAAAATTCAATGGCAATGGTGCATGTTCTGTAAAGCTAATATCTGTGAAATCATGAGAGATTGCTTTTTCTATATACTGCTTAAATGAATCAGAAGTACCGTGTGGACAATATGGGCTATGAACATGGCCGTCACATTTCATAAATACCACTCCTTTATATTTTGGATAATAACACTTATATTTGCGCATATTGTTCAAAAATTAAGTAGTTGTTATTCTTTAAAGGCGTAATTACACAAAAAACACGCAAATTTTAGTACAAAAGGCGATAACATAGTATATAATAAATACAACTAGCCAATTCGTTTATTGTAGAAATAGGAGGCTTACGATGGAGTATATCATCATTCCAGTTATCCTACTATTAATTTTAACGATAGTAGGATTTATGATGCGACGAAAACATACAACAATCATTGCTAAACTTGAAAATGAAAAATCCCAAATACAAAACAATCCCATAAATGAGGAAATTTCAAAAGTTAAATCTTTAAACATGAACGGTGAAACGGAAGAAATGTTTGAACGATGGCGTAATAGTTGGGATGAAGTCATCGACGTACATATGACAAAAATTGATTCACTTTTATTTGATGCAGAGGATCAAATCAATAGACTTCGTTTTAATAAAGCAACGTTAATTGAACGTGAGATAGAAGAGTACATTAAAAAGTGTGAACAAGATAAAGATAAAATTTTAGAAGAACTAAATGAATTAATTGGCAGCGAAGAAAAAAATCGTATTGAAATTGAACAATTAAAAGAATACTATCGCTCTGCACGTAAAACATTGTTAGCACACCAACATTCATTTGGGGTAGCATTACCAGCTTTGGAGAAAAAGCTGGAGACGTTTGTTCAAAAGTTTGAGGAATTCGATGTGCTTACGAGCGAGGGAAATTATTTGCAGGCGCGAGAAATTGTTATTGGCTTAAACCAAGAATCACAACAGACATTTGAATATATCAATGATGTCCCATCAATTTTGACTGAATTGCAAGTGAAGCTTCCAGGAGCGGTACAGGAATTACGAAGTGGCCAACGTGAAATGGAGGAGCAATCCTATTATTTACAGCATTTAGAGTTAACTGAAGAGCTTAATAAATTTGATGAAGAATTTGTGACATTAAAAAATGAATTAGCAGAGCTTAACTTAAATGTTGTTAAACCACGTGTTACGGATATAACTGAAGAGATTGATCATTTTTACGATCTACTTGAAAAAGAGGTTATTGCTAAAAATTATGTTGACCAAAATTGTGATCGTTTATTAGGCTCAATCACCAATGTTATTAGTTCAACAAGATTAGTAAGTGATGAAGCAACCTTTGTGCAGCAAAGCTATCGCTTAAATGAAAAAGATGCAGAAATTCCAAAAGCTGCATTAAAGCAATTAGAGGCTTTACAACGTCGCTATGACTTATTGGCGATGCGTGTTAGAGAGGAAAAATCTGCATATTCAAGTTTGCAGGAAGAATTGATTGAAATTAACGATGAGCTAGAACAGATTCATGACGAGCAAGGTCACTTGTCAAATACGATGAAGAAGCTACGAATTGATGAAAACAAGGCTCGCACGCAAGTAGAAAACTTAAAGAAAACATTACAAGAAACAGATCGTCTATTGAATAAGGCAAATATTCCAGGTATCCCTGAAGAGATGGATGCCCGTCTAGATGAGGCAGCAGAGCATATTTATGTAGTTATGCAAAGCCTGCAAGAGGTGCCTCTCAATATGGGAACAGTTCATAATAATTTAAATGCTGCAACACTTTGTGTAGAGGATGTAAAAGCGAAGGCGCATGAATTGATTGAAAATGTAATGCTGATTGAACGTATTATTCAGTATGGTAATCGTCATCGTGCAACAAATCCAAAATTACATACTCGTTTAAAAGAAGCAGAAAAATCCTTTAATCAATTCCGTTATTCCAAAGCATTAGAAGAGGCTGGAACGGCCGTTGAAGAAATGGAGCCGGGTGCTTTAAAGCGAATTCAAGAACTTGTAGCAGAAGAAACAGTGTCAAGTCAAGTATAATAAGAAATTACAGAAGCTGTCTAAAAGGTATTGTCATTACTTTTTTGACAGCTTTGTTTTTATGATGTGGAATTTCTCCAAATAGAAGACCTTCTCCAGACTTTTGGGGAGGCTAAATATGATGCCTCATCCCAATTATTGATTAAAGTAGAGGTGTTTATAATGCAATTTTATAGTCGGGAAATGAATGAAATGTATGCGACTGATATATTAAATTGGAAATACGATGAACCATATGATTTTTACAACAATGAACTTTGCGACGAATCGCTAAAAGAATTTCTTGAAAGTCCGTATTATTCTATTGTCAATGATAAAGAAGAGCTAGTCGGTTTTTTCTGTACAGGAACATCTGCGCAAGTACCTAAAGGACATGACTATGGCGCATATGCAGAAGAATGCATTGATGTTGGGGTAGGGATGAAGCCTGGGCTGACAGGAAAAGGTTATGGTGCAGAATTTTTTTCATTTATCTTAAATGAGCTACAACAAGAAAAAAATGGTCCTCTTCGTTTAACAGTAGCTTCCTTTAATACAAGAGCCATTCACCTATATGAAAAATTAGGCTTTGAAAAAGTTATGGACTTCACTGCTTCAACTGAATTTATAACAATGAAGAAAGGTTAAAAATAAGCGGGTTGGACTTTTGCATTGTTAGGCTCTATTATAGCGTGGAGTTGATTTCCGTTCCGATTGGGCGCTTTCCTGGGGGCGTCCGATGAGCCGCTTCGCTCCAGGATCTCGGGCCAACACGATGTTGGTCACGAAGGCGTTATCACAGGATGTGATGCTTTTAGCCTTCGTTCCTCTATCGCTAATCCCCAAGGAGTCGCCCAATCTCCACTCCAATCAACTTATTCAAATGACATATTTTTTAAATAAAATAGCATCCCAAACTGTGAAATCACTTGTATGGTACATTACCATATTGAAGGAAGATTTCACCATAATAAATCCTAGTCATTTTTTATACTAAGGAAACGTTCATAGTAAGTCTTTTAGATGCCGCTCTATAAAGGGTGGTTTTTCACATAAAAAGCAAACAAATAAGTGATTAAATTAGGATAATTGTTAAAGTTAGTAGTCAATTGCTGAAGATTGCGTTATGATAAATACCGTTAAATCAACGTTTTGAAAGTGTGTGAATATTAATGGAAGTTAATACAATCTATTTAGACAACAGTGCAACAACAAAACCTTTAAAAGAGGTTATGCAAGCATTTATGGTAGTGAATGAGCAGTATTATGCCAATCCTGCTTCCATTCATGCAATGGGTGTTGAATCAAACGAATTATTAATGCGTGCACGTGAGCAAGTAGCAGATATTTTGCATACAGAAGCAAAAAATGTGCTATTTACATCAGGTGGTACTGAATCCAATAACACAGCTATATTTGGTTTAGCACGTAGCAACACACATAAAGGAAATCATATTTTAACAACTGAAATAGAACATCCATCTGTCCTAGAATCTGTGAAGCAACTTGAGCAAGACGGTTTTGATGTAGAATACTTGCAGGTAGATGAAAACGGAGTTATTTCTTTAGAGGAGCTTCGCACAAAAGTGCGTAAGGATACCATTTTAGTAAGTATGATGCATGTAAATAATGAAATGGGTGCAATTCAACCAATTTTTGAAGCTGCAAAAATTATTCATGAATCGAGTCGTGCAGCTTTTCACGTAGACGCTATACAAAGCTTTGGGAAGTTACCGATATCATTTAACGATGACGAGGGACCAGACTGTATTTCAATTTCAGGTCATAAAATTCATGGCTTTAAAGGTTCGGGTGTACTAGCATTCCGTAAAAAGATGAAATGGCAACCGTATGCACTTGGCGGAGGGCAGGAATTTGGTTTGCGTAGTGGAACAGTAGCTGTACCGCAAGCTGTAGCCTTATCCAAAGCAGCCCGAATAGCCATAGCGACGATGAGTGACCGTGCGAAAAAATACCGTCAATGGTATGAAGAAATATGTACGCAATTACGTGGATATGGGGATGTAGTGCATATTCTATCAACACCAAAAGGAGCGGCACATATTTTATCTTTTAGTATTCGCGACTTAAAAGGTGAAGTCATTATCAATGCATTGCAAAAGCGTAATGTAATTGTATCGACATCGAGTGCATGTTCATCGAAACAGACAAAAACAAGTCATGTTGTTGAAGCTCTAAATATCGATGAGCATTTTAAAAATGGTGTTATTCGTATAAGTTTTGGCGCGCATGTAACAAATGAAGATATAGAAAAGTTTAAACAAGTATTAGATGAAGTATTGACTGAACTTAAAGGAGAATTATAAAAATGATTTGGAAAGAAATTTTAATTCGATATGGAGAGCTTTCTACAAAAGGCCGCAACAAGATGGATTTTATTCGTCGTTTACGAGAGAACATTCGTCATGCGTTTTCGGATTTAGGACATTTACACATTCGCACAGAGCGTGATCGAATGTTTATAGCCATTCAAGATGAAGCACAAATGGATGTTCTATTAAAAGGATTACCTAAAATTTTTGGTATCCAATCATTTAGTCCCGTGGCAGCATGTGAAAAAGATATCGAAGCCATGAAAAAACTTGCCATAACAATTATGGATACATTTAAAAATGAGCAGCTTACTTTTAAAGTAGAAGTAAAGCGCACAGATAAAACATTTCCGTTAGAATCACATGCCATTCAACGCGAAATTGGTGGTTATGTATTACCACAATATCAAAATTTATCAGTAAAGGTGAAGAAGCCTGATATCGAACTTCGTATAGAGGTGCGTCATGATGCAACATATATGATGGCACAAGTAATTCCAGGTGCAGGTGGAATGCCTGTAGGCTCGAATGGTAAATCTTTATTAATGCTTTCAGGTGGTATCGATAGTCCTGTTGCCGGTTATTTAATGATGAAACGTGGAGTGCGCTTAGAAGCGATTCATTTCTTTAGCCCACCATATACAAGCCAAAATTCATTGGAAAAAGTAAAGGTACTTGCTAATGAATTAACGAAATTTGGAGCTAGTATACGTTTACATGTTATTCCTTTCACTGAAATTCAAGTTCTTATAAAAGAAAAAGTACCTTCTAATGTATCAATGACAACAACTCGTCGTATGATGCTAAAAGTTGCTGACAAAGTACGTGAAGAAATTGGTGCACTAGCTATTGTTACAGGTGAAAGTCTTGGACAAGTAGCGAGTCAAACTCTTGAAAGCCTTACAGCTATTAATGCCGTAACGAACACACCGATTTTACGTCCATTAATCTCATCAGATAAATTAGAAATTATCGATATTGCAGAGAAAATTGGCACATACGAAACGTCTATCCAGCCATTCGAAGACTGCTGTACAATTTTTACTCCTGCAAGTCCAAAAACAAAGCCAAAGCTTGAAAAGGTTGAGCATTACGAAAGCTTCTCGGATTTTGATGAACTGATCGAACGAGCAGTGAAAAATCGTGAAGTCTATATTTTCCCGAAAAAAGAACAAGAAGCCGATAAATTTGCGGATCTTCTATAGAAGAAACTTGCGATTTCATAAGAACCGACTCAAATGTCCATTTGAGTCGGCTTTTTTTGTCTACTTCCTTCTGAGGTACAATTTACCTATAATTTTTTTGTATTAAAAATCTAATAACGCACATTCTATATTCACAAGGAGGTGAGAAACATGACAAACAACAACAACCGCAGTTCAAACAAGCTTGCTGTACCTGGTGTAGAGCACGCACTTGATCAAATGAAATACGAAATTGCACAAGAATTTGGTGTTCAATTAGGAGCTGACGCTTCAGCTCGTGCTAACGGTTCCGTTGGCGGTGAAATCACTAAACGTCTTGTACAAATGGCAGAATCTCAATTAAAAGGTATGCCAAACAACCAATAATTGCATAATCAGCAATTAAAATTAAAACCAGTGACCGTAAAAGGCACTGGTTTTAGTTTGTTTAAATTGTTTATTTTTTATCCCGTATTAACGGGCAGTAATTTATCTATATAGAAAGAGAAGCGTCAGGTCCTCCCATTTCAATTCAATGAGAGCAAAGAAATAAGAGATGCTTTAAATGTAGAGACTGTATTTGAAATATCCTCACTTTCGCAAATCGCGGAAATAACTGCTATTCCATCTGCACCTGCTTTAAATACAGTATGTGCATTCGAGCAGTTTATGCCTCCAATTGCAACGATAGGGAGCTCCGGGTATTGTTTGCGAACTTGTTGTAAAAATTCAGTTCCACTAGGCGGTTTGGCGTCGCTTTTAGAGGTGGTTGAAAAAATTGGACCAATTCCTACATAGTCAGCACCATATTGTAGAGCAGTTTGTAATTCAGCTTGTGAATGAACAGAAACCCCTAGAATCATATTGCCAATTTTTTCACGTACCATCGACACAGGAAAATCTTCTTGGCCAATATGAACACCATCTGCACTAAGTTTTATAGCTAGTTCTACATTATCATTGACGATAAACGGAACATGATACTGTTGACAGAGCTTTTGACATTTGCGAGCAAAATTTTCATATGCTTGTCCAGTTAGTGTATTTAACCCTTTTTCACGGTATTGAAACATTGTAATTCCGGATTGGAGAGCTTTCTCTAAAACGTTTATTGGCTCCTGATTGAAAACATTACCTGTACCCATAATAAAATATAGCTGTAGATCGTCACGTTTCATGAATGATCACCTCGCAGGAATCCTTATAGTTTTGATAAGCAAAATGATTTGTTGGACCATGGCCATTACCTATAGATAAATCATGAGTTATGGCTAATTGAATAAATTTTTTAGCTTCCTCAATTGCTTCTTCTATAGGTAGCCCAAGACTAAGAAAAGCAGTTAATGCTGCGGAAAACGTACAGCCTGTACCATGCGTGTTTTTTGTTGCAATACGAGTAGACTGCATGGAAAACGATCGACCATCTTGAAAAAATACATAATCAGTAGCATAACATTTATCCTCTAAATGACCGCCTTTCATAACGACGCATTGAACGCCTGTTTGTAATAAGACCTGAGCTACTTCTTTAATATCTGCTAAAGAATTGATTTTCCTTCCAGAAAGGGTTTCGGCCTCAGGGATGTTTGGCGTTACAATTGTTGCTAAAGGTAGCAAATCACTTCGTAATGCCTCAATTGCTTCTTGCTGTAATAAACTTTCGCCACCTTTTGCAATCATAACAGGATCTACAATAAGCGGAATATTTACTTCGGCTAAAATATGTGCAATTGATTGGATGATTTCGGAGGAAAATAGCATTCCTGTTTTAATAGCACTAATTGAAAAATCCTCGATTAGCGCACTAAGTTGTTTTTCAATAAAGCTCACTTCAATTGGTAATACACCCGATACACCCAGTGTATTTTGGGCCGTTAAAGCTGTAATAACAGATGTTCCAAACACTTTTAATTCCTGAAATGTTTTTAAATCAGCCTGTATGCCTGCGCCGCCGCCACTATCTGAACCAGCAATTGTCGTTACAATATCCACTATTCTTCACCACCCTTGGAAAGGCGATGTAGTTCATTCAATACAGCAATTTGAAAATCGCCAATGAATCGAGTAGAAGAAGCAGCTTTTTCTGCCAATTTTTTATAAAGTGATAATGTTTCTAGCAATTGGTCAAACGGTTGATTTCCTGCGGCGTAGGATGCACAACATAATGCACTCAATAAGCAACCTGTTCCAGTAACTTCTGTCATTTGAGCATTTCCACCTGTAACCCATTGCTGATGTGTGCCATCAGTAATAAAATCCTTTTCACCGGTCACAATAACAATACAATTGTATTGTTGAGCTACTTTCTGTGCCTCAACTTCTACAGAAATTGAACCACTACCACTATCTACGCCTTTTTGTTGCCAGTCTACATTGGCAATTGCCGCTAGCTCTCCGATATTACAACGTATTGCCGCAAATTTAATGTCCTTCAGTAATTGCTGTACCGTTTGTTTTCGGTAAGATGTTGCACCGGCAGCAACAGGATCTAAAATAACGGGAATGCCAAGAGCATTTGCTTTTTTCCCTGCAAGTAACATGGATTCTTTCATTCGCTCATTTAGGGTACCGATATTGATCAATAAGCCTGAGGCGATTGTGACCATTTCTTCAACCTCGTGACCGTCATCAGCCATGACTGGAGAAGCGCCTATTGCTAATAAGCCGTTTGCTTGAAAATTAGCCACAACGTAATTAGTCATGCAATGGATAAGTGGATTTTGTTTACGAATCGTTTGAAATATCAATTTAAGTCCTCCTCGTTGGATGGACGTAAGCGTGCAAAAAAGACTCTTTTTCGTGCAAAAAACACGTAAAAGAGCCTTTCATCAGTAATTCGATGTGAACTGCTCCCTACGTCAGTATTAACTAACAGGTTCAAAGGGTCAGGTTTTACCTTCTCAACTCTAAATGAGTCCCCCTGCAATCTTGCTTTTAGTTGACCAAAATGTACCATATTATTCATTTGTGTTCAATAGGGAGTTTTTTTCTTCATTCAGATTTTCTGTGCGAAAGCGACGATTACGCCAAGTTGAAATGGATAGAAGCAATACGTGACTGATGCCATATAGCAGAGCATGATAGTTGTCACGACTTTCATGAATTAGAGTGAATTCCATTGAAAATGATAAAAATTGAGTTTTATAATGGGCGTAACAAAAGGGGGCATTTGCCATGAAAAGAGAAGATTTAATCGCACCAGAATGGTATAACATTTCAGAGGAAATTGAAAAATATGCACAGGATTCTACCAAAAACGCATTATTAGTTTATAACGAAAACGGAGAAATTCAGTACATTACATATGCAGCCTTACTTGAAAAGGCCAATCAGGCAGCACATGTATTTACCTCTCAAGGTTTGAAAAAAGGTGATGTTATTTTAATTATGGTACCGAGATCAGTGGAAGCGTATATTGTGTACATTGCGGCGTTAAAGGCAGGTTTAACTATTATACCTAGTTCAGAAATGCTGAGATCTAAGGATATTGAATATCGAATCAATCACGCTAACGCAAAAGGTGTTGTTGCATTTGAGCCTTATATTGAACAATTTGATAGTGTTGAAAATTTACAAGAAATACAGCAATTTGTCATTGGTCATGCACATGAACCTTGGCAGCCATTGCTTGAAAAAATGCAAAGCCAACCAAAAAGCTACTTTAATTCTACACCAACTAAGAGTACAGACATTGCATTTTTAGCATATACAAGTGGTACAACAGGCAATCCAAAGGCAGCAGTACATACACATAGCTGGGGTTACGCACACTTACGAACTACTGCACCAAATTGGTTAGGTGTTCAAGAAGGTGACATAGTATGGGCTACAGCAGCTCCTGGCTGGCAAAAATGGATTTGGAGTCCGTTCCTCGCTACTTTAGGAAGTGGTGCAACAGCATTTGTTTACAAAGGTCACTTTGATGCGGGTACTTACCTTGCACTGATTGAAAAATTCAATATTAATATTCTGTGTTGCACACCAACCGAATATCGATTTATGGCGAGTCTTGAAAATTTACAAGATTTCAATGTAAGTACAATACGTCAGGCTGTGTCAGCGGGCGAACCTTTAAATAGTGAAGTGATAAAAGTATTTTCCGAGGTTTTTAATTTACAAGTACGAGATGGCTATGGACAAACAGAGAATACATTACTTGTTGGTACAATGGTAGGGATGGAGGCTAGAATGGGCTCAATGGGTAAACCTACCCCGGGTAATTCTGTTGAAATTATCAATGATTTTGAAAGTCCTGTTGCGGTCGGAGAAGTTGGAGATATTGCTGTACACTGTGAAACGCCCGCGTTATTTAAAAAATATTTAAACGATCCAGAACGGACAAATTTACAATTTAGAGGCGATTGGTATATTACCGGTGATCGTGCATATAAAGATGAAGATGGCTATTATTGGTTTGAAGGACGTGGAGATGATGTCATTATATCGTCTGGGTATACGATTGGCCCATTTGAGGTAGAAGATGCGTTATTGAAGCATCCTGCAGTGAAAGAAACTGCCGTTGTCGCGAGTCCAGATGAGATTCGTGGAAATCTCGTAAAGGCGTTTGTTGTGCTCTGTGAAGGAGAAGTTGGTAATGAAACACTTATAAAAAAACTACAAAACCATGTAAAAACTTTAACAGCCCCATATAAATATCCTCGTGTGATTGAGTTTGTTACTGAGCTACCAAAGACTACATCAGGCAAAATTCGTCGTGTCGAATTACGAGAGCAAGAAAAAATCCATTCTATCACTCATCATTAATTTCCTAGGAAATAATGTCGAAAATCAAAGTTCCTGCTTTTTTTATGAACTTTGATTTTTTTTTTATATTAGGTAATGTATTATTATAGGTTGGATAAGTTAAAGCTTTTGCAAAGTGTTGGAGATCAACCCCGTGTTATGGCGATAGGCCATATTATTGCAATAAGTATGAAACAAATTAGGATATCAATCGTATAACGTTATGAGGAGGCGGAAAGATATGAATGGTAAAAGGTGGGCTGCTTTAATAATTGCAGGTGTGCTATTAGTATTTTCATTAGGAATCAACACTGTTTTTGCAATATTTAAATCAGATTTCTTTAGCAATTTTGATAGCTTAGTGGCTGGAAACGACTTGACGGTAATGGAAGAGGTTAAAGAAGACGGCAATATGGATAAACGTATAGCATACTTAAAGGTTGATGGTACGATTCAAGATGTTGGCTCAAGTTCATTATGGCAACCAGTTTCTTATGATCACCAATTTTTCTTACATCAATTAGATAGTATTTTATATGATGAGACTGTGGAAGGTATCGTCTTAAGTGTTAATACACCAGGTGGCGGTGTCAAGGAATCAGCAGAAATATATAAAAAACTGTTGAAAATTAAAGAAGAGCGACAAATTCCAATCTATGTATCTATGGATTCGATGGCAGCTTCAGGTGGTTATTACATTTCAGCACCTGCAGATAAAATATTTGCGCAACGTGATACAATTACAGGTTCGATTGGTGTCATTATGCAATCAATTAATTATCAGGCATTAGCAGAAAAAGTTGGTGTTAAATATGAAACGTTTAAATCTGGTGAACATAAGGATATGCTTAGTCCAATGCGTGAAGTGACACCAGAAGAGCGTGCTATGATGCAAGACATGATTAATGAAACGTATCAAGAATTCGTTGGTATTGTTGCAAAAGGACGTAATATGTCAGAACCAGATGTGAAAAAAGTGGCTGATGGTCGAATTCTTAGTGGTAAGAAGGCTCTTGAAGCAGGCTTAGTTGATGAGATTGGTGATGAAGAAGCAGCAATTACTGCATTGCGTAAAGACTTTGGTTTAGAGGACGCAGCATTATTTGAGTATTCATATGATGTTGGTGGCTGGCAATCATATGTTGGGATGAAAATTGGATCCGTATTTGGTCCATCAGCAGAGGAAAAAATGCTGATGAAAATTATGGCGGACTATAAAGCACCTAAAATGATGTACTTATATGGCGAATACTAAGGAGGGAGTACAATGACAAACAATGAAATTGTTATGCAAGGGTCATCCTCTATAGAGAATGCTCTCCTAATAGATAGGCCAATTACGAATAAAAATTATGCATTAAAAACGGCAGGCTTTTGGATCCGTTTTTGGGCATTTTTAATAGACGGATTAATTATTACAGCAGTAGGTGGAATTCTCGTTAACCCAATTTTTTATTTAATGGATTGGTCATTATCTGAAACAGTGTGGTATGCACCCATTTCGATTATATCCGCTATTTTCTATTACAGCTATTTCGTGTTAATGACGGGATTTTTTGGGCAAACATTAGGGAAAATGATATTTGGATTACGTGTTATTTCATTAAAGCATGAGAAGCTGACTTGGTCAGATGTGTTATTCCGTGATTGGATCGGGCGTATCATCAATAGCATTTTTGTGCCACTTTATATTCTTGTAGGCATTTTACCGAACAATCAAGGCCTACATGATTTTTTCGCGGATACAACTGTCGTTCATGAAAAAATATATATAGAAAAAAATATTGTGGAACCTTCTTTGCCAATGAAAGAGGAAAAGACTGAACCTGTATCTCTAGAGGAGAAATCAGAACCTGAAAAGCTAGAGGGAAAAAACGAAGAATAATAGCTAGAGCTGTCTCATTACAGAGACGGCTCTTTATTTTTGATTCATGATTTGTTAGTTGAGAAATCGATTATCTCCAAAAGTTGGGATGACATTTACGTAATCCGTGTATAAAGTTGATTGGAGTAAAGGTTGACGCCCACAGGAAAGCACTCAGTCGGAACGAAAATCAACTCTACATTATGGTGATGAACTTGGAAAATGATGCAACTTTAAGTAAACATGGCAGAATAGGTGCGAAAAGATTTTTCAAAACTATTTTTGATAAGCTGTCTCAGTTGCAATTAATTCCCTCCATTTAGTAATATTATGTACATATGAAGATTAGGAGGCGTTTATATGGCACAAGTAACATTTAAAAATGGTCCAGTAACACTTATAGGGAACGAAGTAAAGGTTGGAGATCAAGCACCAGATTTCACTATATTAGCGAATGACCTGTCAGCTGTTACATTAAAAGATTCAGAGGGAAAAATTCGTTTATTTAGCGTTGTACCATCATTGGATACTGGTGTATGCGATGCGCAAACACGTCGTTTTAATGAAGCAGCAGCTGGCTTAGGTGATAATGTAGTGATCTATACAGTATCTGTTGACCTTCCATTTGCTCAAAAACGTTGGTGTGGAGCAGCGGGTATTGATGCTGTTCAAACAGTTTCAGATCACCGTGACCTGTCATTTGGTGAAGCATATGGTGTCTATATTCAAGAGCTACGTCTTCTAACACGTGCAGTATTTGTTGTGGATGCAAATGACAAAGTGACATATGTGGAATATGTTCCTGAAGCAACAGACCATCCAAACTATGAAGCGGCAATTGCAGCTGTCAAAGCACTAGCATAATTTATTGATTTTAGGCTAAGATATTACTAGACAAAGGGGCTGTGACAAGTTTTTGTCACGGCTCTTTTCTGTGTGAAAGGAAGTTATGTATGGAAAATATCGAGAAGTTGTTTGGTATGCTAAATGAACATGCTGAAAAGATAGAAAAAGAACATAATGTTACATTGCTAGAGGGTATTCTAGATGGCTTAGAAGCATGGCTAGATGGGGAAGTTGATTTTTCACAAGACGGTGCTACTAAGGAAGATGTGCGCAAAGCGATTCAAATTGCTGTTTTAAAGGGGATGCGAAAAGGTTCTCAGCCGAATCACCAAATGACACCGGATACTCTTGGATTATTAGTTGGTTATTTTGTAGAGCAACTATATGCAGATCGTCTAAAAACCGAAAAAATTTCGATTTTAGATCCTGCAGTAGGTACAGGGAATTTACTCCTAACAGTTATGAATTTATTAGACGAGAAAATAGAGGCAACAGGTGTAGAGGTTGATGAACTACTTATTCGTATAGCTGCTGCTACAGCTGATTTGACAGAGCAGCCTGTTTCTTTATACCGTCAAGATGCGTTACAAGATTTATTAGTAAGTCCTGCAGATGCTATTGTTTGTGATTTACCAGTCGGATATTATCCAAATGAAGATATCGCATTAGATTATGAACTATGTCCTTCAGAAGGATTGAGTTATGCACATCACTTATTTATTGAGCAGTCCATTAACTACACAAAGGATGGAGGCTATTTATTTTTCTTAGCTCCAACTCATCTTTTCGAATCTGAGCAGTCGAAACAACTGCATAAATACATTCAAAAGCATGCTTGGATTCAAGCAATTATTCAATTGCCAGATACAATGTTCGCCAATAAAGCACTTGAAAAGAGCATTGTCATTTTACAAAAGCAAGGTAACGATTTCAAAGCTCCAAAAGAGGTGCTATTAGCAAAAGTACCAAATATGCAAAATAAACAAGCTCTAGCTATGTTCTTTGAAAAAGTGAAGATGTGGCAAGAAGGGAAATAAGTAAAGAAGGTATCCAATATTGGATACCTTTTAGTTTGTCGATAAGAAAATAAATATAAAATAATGAGTATCAATGTAAACGTTGGTTTCACTTCGAGTCGCCGCAAAAACGAGAGGGTTGATTTCCGTTCCGACTGGGCGCTTTCCTGGGGGCGTCCGATGAGCCGTTTGGGCCAACACGATGTTGGTCACGAAGGCGTTATCACAGGACGTGATGCTTTTAGCCTTCGTTCCCCTATCGCTGATCCCCAAGGAGTCGCCCAGTCTCCACTCCAATCAACCAATTCACTTAGCGTGTACAAAAGCGAAGTGTTGAAAACCTAAATGAGTGTTGAATAGCTTTTAGTACTTTTTTGGCTTCAGATTGTCAGCTCACTCCGTGGTGCGGAACCATCAATTTTAGCCTTACGACTCTTTAATCCCATTGACATAATAGTTTTAACAATAAGAAAAAGGTATCCAAAATTGGATACCTTTTATGTAATACAAAATTAATTTTCAGGTGTACGGATAACAAGTACGTCACATTTAGCTGAGCGTACAATAGCTTCAGAAACTGACCCGATTAGGAAGCGTTCTACTGCATTTAAACCAGTTGCACCACAGATGATTAAGTCTGCGTCTACAATTTTAGAAAGCTCTTTTGTAATGATATTTTTTGGTGAGCCATATTCAATTACAAGGTTAACATTTGTTAAGCCTTCTTCTTCAGCTTGCTTTTTGTAACCATTTAATAGCTCTTCAGAGAATGCTTGAGCACGCTCTGCAATCGAACGGTCATATGCTTCAATAGCAGCGAAAGAACGTGTGTCGATAACATTTACTAAATTTAATACAGCACCATCGTTACGTTTTGCTACGTCAATCGATTTACGGAAAGCGTATTCAGCTTCCTTTGAACCGTCTACTGCAACTACAATGCTTTTATATTTATTAGCCATTTGAATTACCTCCCTGATTTGTATATGTTGATTATACCAAATGATTTTCTAAAGGAAATACTTTCCTGAAGAAAAATGTGAAAAAATGAAGGCGTTTACAGTGGTTTTGTTTTTCATCAGAACATGGGGTGATTCACATTCCTTTAAGTTCTCGTCTAGAATACTGTTCAGCCTTTTATTTTCGAAGAAACATAAATGTTGGAAAATTGCCACCTAACTAATTAGCATATTTAGCATTATAAGAATATTGTTAATTTTATCTATTATTATTTTAATTAAAGCATTTTTTGTTTATGTTTGGTAATATGGAAATGCAAGGGGTGCATCAATACATCAAAGTGTATGGAACAAAATGTGCTTATTTTTTAGGTAATGGAAGGGGATAGGGAAGATGAAGATTGGTATTCCAAAAGAGATTAAAAACAATGAAAATCGTGTAGCCATGACACCAGCAGGGGTTGTTACATTAACAAATTCAGGTCATGAAGTGTACATTGAAACTAGAGCAGGTTTAGGCTCAAGTTTTACAGATGCAGACTACCTTGCTGCAGGCGCTCATATTGTGGATACAGCAAAAGAAGCATGGGCGCAAGAAATGATCATGAAAGTAAAGGAACCTGTAGCTTCAGAATACGATTATTTCTATGAAGGTCAAATCTTATTTACTTATTTACATTTAGCGCCAGAGCTTGAATTAACGCAGGCACTTTTAAATAAAAAAGTTGTAGGCATTGCATATGAAACAGTGCAATTAACAAATGGTTCTTTACCGCTTTTAACACCAATGAGTGAAGTTGCTGGTAAAATGGCAACGCAAATTGGTGCACAATTCTTAGAGAAAAATCATGAAGGTAAAGGTATTTTACTAGGTGGCGTATCAGGTGTGCCACGTGGTAAAGTTACAGTGATCGGTGGCGGTATAGCTGGAACAAATGCGGCGAAAATAGCTGTCGGAATGGGTGCTGATGTAACGGTTATTGATTTAAGCCCAGAGCGTTTACGTCAATTAGAAGATTTATTTGGCCGTGATGTTCAAACATTAATGTCCAATCCTTATAATATTGCAGAATCAGTGAAAAACTCAGATTTAGTAGTGGGAGCTGTTTTAATTCCTGGAGCTAAAGCACCAAAGCTTGTTTCTGAGGAAATGATTCAGTCAATGCAACCAGGCTCAGTAGTAGTCGATATTGCTATTGACCAAGGCGGTATTTTTGAGTCATCTGATCGAGTGACGACACATGATGATCCAACTTATGTAAAGCATGGAGTTGTGCATTATGCAGTAGCAAATATGCCAGGGGCTGTACCACGTACATCAACTATTGCTTTAACAAATAATACAATTCCTTATGCACTTCAAATTGCTAATAAGGGTTACAGACAAGCATGTGTTGAAAACGCTGCATTGAAACTAGGTGTTAATACTATAGATGGACATCTTGTTTACAAGGCTGTTGCAGATTCGCAAGGTTTGCCATATGTAAATGTTGATGAATTAATTCAATAAGTAAAATAACAAAAGGAAGCACCATGTTTATGGTTGCTTCCTTTTATGTTGTTGAATAACTATTGTGGCAATGAAATTAGGGTGTCCTATTAAATAAGGTAAGGCTCATACAAAATGAGGGTTGATTTCCGTTCCAGGCTACTCGCTTTGTTGCTGACGCTTCGCTTTCGCACAGATAAAACATTTGCCGCTGACGCTTCGCTTTCGCGCAGATAAAACATTTGCCGCTGACGCTTCGCTTTCGCGCAGAGCAGAGCTTCCTGTGGGCGAGCGTCGAGCCGCTTCCTCCGCTAAAGGAACGAAGGCTAAATGCGTCACGTCCTGTGACAATGCCTTCGTGACCAACATCATGTTGGCCTCAGGGTCTCGTCTGTCTCGCTTTCCCACGGGAGTCGAGTAGCCTTCCACTCCAATCAGCGATAGTGTAGAACTTTTATAAATTTTATTCATTTTAAAAGTAAACACTATGCGACTTATAACAGGGACGTAATTGTACAACTGTTAGTGCTGCCGCAACGTTAGCACTATGTTTTCGCACAAATAACATTTGCTGTATTTTTTTATAACTATAAATTAAAATGCCATGCCAGAAGATGCATGCTATGTGAAGTAGTTGATTGGAGTGGAGGCTGGGCGACATAATAAAGTAAAAGGATTCACACACAGTTTCGTGTATGAATCCTTTTTTGCTCTTTGGCAGGTGGATGTCGATAAAATTCAAAAGTTGGGTAATAAAACGTGAAAGTTAATCGATAAAATTCAAAAGTTGGGCGATAAAACGTAAAAGTGTTCCGATAAAACTCAAAAGTTGATACTAAAAAAGGAAGCACCATGTTGGTTGCTTCCTTTTCCTTAAATAAACTTACAGCACAATCAAATCTTTTGGGAATTTTGTTAGTATTTCTACCCCGTCTTTTGTTACTACTACATCATCTTCAATACGGACACCTGTCACATCGGATTTATAGATGCCTGGCTCAATTGTGAAGACCATGCCTTCTTCCATAGTCATTTCATTTGCGCCTGTAACAGATGGGAATTCATGTACAGAAATGCCGAGTCCATGACCAAGTCGGTGTGTGAAATATTCGCCATAGCCTGCTTCAGTAATAGTATCACGAGCGATTTTATCTAAATCCATTGCACGAACACCTGGTTTCACTGCTGCAATAGCATTTGTGTTAGCAGATAGTACTGTGTTGTAAATTTCCTTTTGTGCCTCACTCGGTTCACCAAAGGCAACTGTACGTGTAATGTCAGAACAATAACCATCGTAAATTACGCCAAGGTCGAATAAGATCATATCGCCTTTTTCTATTTTTCGAGCACCTGGTTTACCATGTGGAGAGGCTGTTTTTGGACCGCTCAATACCATTGTCTCAAAGGACATCTTGCAGCCTTTATCCTGAATAGCACTTTCTATCGCTGTTAAGATTTCCATTTCTGTTTTGCCTTCAGCGATTTCTTTACAGCCGATTTCAATAGCATAGTCAGCTAGTGCTGCAGCTTTACGTAATTTTTCTAATTCAATTTCCTCTTTAATTACGCGCATAGCATTGATTTTTTCATCGAGACGGACAAAACTTGCCTGCGGAAATGATTGTTGTAGGGCTTCTAAACGCTCTACAATAAGTTGACCTTTTTCAATAGCAAACGTTTGTGGGTTAACATTACGAGCTTTTATCGCTTGTGCAAGAACTTCCATGGAGTTTTCAGTATCTTGGTGACCGATGACTTCATAAGACCAACCTGCAGCCTTCGCATCTGGGATCTCCATTTTTGGACAAATTAAAAAAGGTTCTGCCTCTTTAAAAATCATCACGCCTAGTAATCTCTCATGTGGATCACTTTTAAAGCCTGAAACGTAAAAAACATTGTCTGGTGTCGTTACGAAAGCGGCATCAATTTGGTTTTGTTGTAAATAGCTTTGAATTTCTTTAACCTTTGACATAAACAGTTCCTCCTCTTATTGCACTGAAAAATTTCCATGTGCTTGGCTAAACTAATAGCATAACCGGGATGAGGCTTCGACTTTTGAGCGATCTATAAACTCTAATTCGATGCTTCAATTTTGTACGAATGAATAATTGTCCCCCCACAAGGTATAGATTTGTTCGGGAAGAATCTATTATTCTCTGTACAAGCATATCAAAAAAAGGGAAAAAACGCATGGATAGCGAATAAAAATGATGTAGAACAATATGTACCGCAGGGAGGAAACTTAGATGGAAATTAGTTATCATGGACATTCTGTTGTCAAAATTCAATCAAATGGGAAAACAATCTTGATAGATCCATTCATTAATGGGAATGGGCAAACAGATTTAAAGGTTGCTGAGGAAGCACCGGATATAATCTTACTTACACATGGCCATAATGATCATGTCGGTGATACAGTGGAGCTTGCAAAGAAAAAAGATGCACTTGTCATTGCGCCAAATGAGCTAGCCAATTGGGTTTCTTGGCAAGGAGTGAAAACTCACCCAATGCATATCGGGGGAGCCAAGGAATTTGATTTTGGTAAAGTGAAATTTACGCAAGCTTTCCACGGTTCGTCGTATGTAACTGAAAATAACGAAATTATTTATATGGGAATGCCTGCTGGAATTTTATTATTTATCGAAGGATTAACAATTTATCATGCAGGGGATACAGCTTTGTTTAGTGATATGAAATTAATCGGAGAACGCCATCCTATCGACATTGCATTTTTACCAATTGGTGATAATTTTACGATGGGTCCAGAAGATGCGGCTTGTGCAGTGTCATTTTTGAAGCCGAAAATTGTCGTTCCAGTTCATTACAATACATTCCCTCCAATCGAGCAGGATCCACAAATTTTTGCAGATTTAGTGCAAAATGCAGAGGTTCAAATTTTAAAAGCAGGTGAAAAAGTAAACTGTTCCTAATCAGCGACACTGCTGTACTATATGAGTTGGCACCACGTGCGTAGTTGAAACGATGGGGAAAGTAAAACAAATTCATCACTTTATATTAAATATTATCATAAAAAATATGGTACACTAAGAGCAGAATTGATGATTGAGAAATAGGTGATATTTTGTCTACAAAACATGAAAGAATTTTACAATACATCGAATCATTACCCGTAGGTGATAAAATTTCAGTACGTCAAATTGCAAAGGAAATGCAGGTGAGTGAAGGAACGGCATACCGTGCTATTAAAGAAGCGGAAAATCGCCGTTTAGTAAGCTCTATTGAACGTGTTGGAACAATTCGTATTGAGAAGAAAAAGAAAGAAAATATTGAGCGATTAACTTTCGCTGAAATCGTTAATATTGTAGACGGCCAAGTTTTAGGTGGGAAAACAGGTCTACATAAAACATTAACGAAGTTTGTTATTGGCGCCATGCAATTAGAAGATATGATGCGTTATACAGATGCAGGAAGCTTGCTCATCGTTGGTAACCGTATTAAAGCACATGAAAATGCACTTCGAGAGGGTGCAGCTGTTTTAATTACAGGGGGCTTTGATACAACTGAGGAAAACAAGTTACTTGCAGATTCCCTGGACTTACCGATCATTTCAACAAGCTATGATACCTTTACTGTGGCAACAATGATTAACCGCGCAATTTATGACCAATTAATCAAAAAAGATATTTTATTTATTGAAGATATTTTTGTGCCGATGACTGATACTTCTGTTCTTCGAAATGATGAAACAATTCAACATTTCCACAAGCTAAATGAACGAACAACTCATGGTGCATTTCCTGTTGTGACAGCAAACAATAAGCTTGTTGGGATGATTACAGTAAAAGACGTTATTGGTCGCGAAGAAAACGAGCTTATTGAAAAGGTTATGACGAAAAATCCGATTGCTGGATCGATGAAAATGAGTGTTGCTTCTGCAGGACATCGTATGATTTGGGAAGGGATTGACCTGTTACCAATTGTCGATGATGATAATATTTTGCAAGGTGTAATTAGTCGACAAGATGTACTAAAGGCGCTTCAGCTTGCTCAAAGACAACCACAGCATGGTGAAACGATTGATGATTTAGTGAAAAATGAGATGAAGGTGCTTGGCGATGAAGAATTAATCGTAGAATTCAAAGTAACCCCTCAAATGACAAACCAATATGGGGCAATTTCTTATGGAGCATTTACAACTTTGTTAGCGGAAGTTGGTTCATTCTCTTTAAAGCGTCGTAAACGTGGGGATGCAGTTGCCGAAAACATGACGATTTATTTCATCAAGCCTGTGCAAATGGAAAGCACACTTACTGTAAAGCCACGAATATTAGACATGAGTCGTAAGTTTGTGAAAATGGACTTCGAAGTGTTTAATCAACAAATGCTTGTTGGGAAGGCAATGATGATGTTCCAACTACTGGAACGTTAAAAAACAGAAAAAGGGATGGTCTAGGGCAAATGCTAGACCATCCCTTTCATTTTTATTGGTTAATACGGTACTCTTCTTCAACAAATTGACCGTAGTGACGAACCTTCTTAGTATTTTCGATAATAACAAAGATGCCTAAAACGACAAGAATTGCTACAATAATAAATGTATATAACCCAGGGAATAAATATGCCTGGTTTAAACCAAATAAAAGAATAAATACACCAAGACTTACATTAGCCTTGCTTTTGTACCAATTTTTAGCAATTGGTAATGGGGAACGGAACTGTTTTGTTTTAAAATAAAAATAAAAAACAAATGATATGATTATTGCAAACACAAATATTAAATTGATCATAGTAAACCTCCTAGCATAACTAGTCATTATTGTAACGATTATTGAAGAAAAATGCTAACGGTTATTACTATCAAGTTGGGGGAAATTAATTTGAAAAGACAAATCATCGACACAATTGCTTCATATGAAACAATCATTATTCATCGCCATGTGCGCCCAGATCCAGACGCTTATGGATCTCAGCAAGGCTTAAAAGAGCTTATTTTAGCAAATTATCCGGAAAAGAAGGTTTTTGCTGTAGGTGAGCATGATGAATCATTATCATTTTTAGCAAATCCAGATGATGTTACAGATGCAATTTACGATAATGCTTTAGTTATTGTGACAGATACGGCAAATACAGAACGTGTGGACGATCAACGCTATATAAAAGGTAAAATGATCATTAAAATAGATCATCATCCAAATGATGATGCGTATGGTGATTTACTATGGGTAGATACGAATGCGAGCTCTTGTAGTGAAATGATTTATGAGCTTTTTGAGGAAGGGAAACAAGTAGCAAACTGGATGCTACCTGATGCCTCAGCAAGATTATTATTTGCTGGTATTGTAGGGGATACAGGACGTTTCCAATTCCCTAGCACGACCGTAAAAACGTTTAAAATTGCAGGGGAGCTTATTGCATATAATTTTGATCGAAATCAAATTTTTGATGGAATGTATGAAATGGAACAAAAGCTGTTAAATTTACAGGGCTATATATATCAAAATTTCAAAATGGATGAGTACGGAGCAGCACATATCAAGCTGACAAAGGAATTGCTGGCAGAATTCAATGTTGTACCGTCAGAGGCTTCCTTGTTAGTTGGCTGTCTTGGAAGTGTGAAAGGTATTTGTGCATGGGTGGTCTTCATTGAAGAGGTCGATCAGATTCGTGTACGTTTACGCTCAAAAGGCCCTATTATTAACACTTTGGCGAAGGAATTTAATGGTGGTGGACATCCGCTCGCTTCAGGGGCTACAGCTTACTCATGGGAAGAAGCAAACCATGTTAAAACGAGATTACAGGAAATTTGTAAATCATATCAATAAACATGAATATTGGGCTCTTCGCTAAAATTTGTGGATGACATTTGTTAAGCGTATGCCATATATAAGTTGATCTTCGTTACGGCTGGGCGACTCCTTGGGGATCAGCAATTGAGGAACGAAGGCTAAAAGCATCACATCCTGTGATAACGCCTTCGTGACCAACATCCTGTTGCTGCCGCTACGTTGCACTGCGCTTTCGCACAGAAAACATTTGTTGCCCCGACGCCCCCAGGAAGCTCTGCGCGAAAGCGAAGCGTCAGCGGCAAATGTTTTATCTGTGCGAAAGCGAAGCGTCAGCAACAAAGCGCCTAGCCGGAACGGAAATCAACGACTCATCATGGTAATCATCCGATATTTGGTTATTATTTGCAAACTCAATAGAATAAGAATGTTCTTCTGTAATAATCATAAAGCTTTGAAATTAACATTTTTCAATACCTAGAAAGGGAGGGATTCACTTGACACATGTATACACGAAAATGCATACGAGTGCGGATATATTGCAAAGTACGATTCGGCTTGAACAATTGATCCCTTTTTTACAAGAGCAAAATACTCAGGCCTGTGCAATCGTCAATTCAAAATTGTACGGGCTTTTGCCTTTTTGTAAAGCATTGCAGCAAGCGAATATTCATGCTGTATTAGGGCTCTCGATAAACGTACAGTGGCAAGATAGAAAGGTTCCACTTGTGCTATATGCTCAGACGCAAGAAGGTTACCAGCATCTTTTAAAGATTAGTAGTGCAGTTTCGATTAGAGAGGATGATGCGCTTCCGTGGAAATGGCTAGAAGGATATGCGGCGGGTTGTGTGGCATTACTTTCTTCGGATGATTTAGTAGAAATTGAGGATTGGACAGAAGTAGCAAGTGCTTTAAACAGGGTATTTGGTAAGTATTTATTTATGGGTATAGCAAGACCAGCTGGAATGATAGCTGAAAAAGAAGAAACATTTGTAGCATGGTGTGAAACTATGAATATCACGCTGGTTGCCTCCCAAAGCTGTTATTTTTTACGCCCAGAAGATCATTTTGCCTTTGAGGTTGCAAGAGCAATAGATTCAGGAGAAAAGCTTACCGATACAATGCTATCAGCTCATTTACAAGGTTATTTCGCCCCAACAGAAGAGGAATGGCGAAATTGGTTTACGGATCATCCAGAATGGCTTGAGTCTAGTGCAATGATGTTAGCTAGTTGTACGGCGGAAATTCCTGAAATGCACGTACAAATGCCTAAATTTCCTGTGCCTACAGGTGAAACAGCTGAAAGTTTGCTTGTCAAAGAGACTTTTGCAGGATTGGCAGAACGATTAAAGCAAGCAGAGATTCCTCAAGTTTATAAGGAGCGACTTCAATACGAGCTTGAGATTATTTGTTCAATGGGCTTTGCGGATTATTTTTTAATTGTTGCAGACTTTATGCACTTTGCTAAAGAAAATCGTATTTTAACAGGTCCTGGTCGTGGATCATCAGCAAGTTCTCTTGTAGCTTATAGCTTATCTATTACGCAAGTAGATCCATTAGTTTACGGCTTATTATTTGAACGATTTTTAAACCCGGAACGTGTTACACTGCCAGATATCGATATCGACTTTGTCGACAGTAAAAGACAAAAAGTCATCCACTACGTCGCCCAGAAATATGGAAAGGCAAATGTGGCGCAAATTATTACGTTTGGCACTTTATCTGCAAAGGCAGTTGCTAGAGATGTTGCGCGTGTTTTTGGTTTTGACGCTGAAACGTTGGAGAAAATCTCAAAAATGATTCCAAATAAACCTGGAATAACATTGCAAAAAGCAGTTGCCGAATCGCAAGGCTTACAAGGCTGGTTAGCTGAGGATGAAAAACATCGTCGTTGGTTTGAGGTGGCGTTAAAACTTGAAGGAGTGCCAAGAAATTCTTCCACTCATGCCGCAGGAATTGTGCTGTCACCTTCACCATTAGTTAATACGATACCGATTGAAGAAGGGCATGATGGAATATATTGTACGCAATGGCCGATGGGAGATGTAGAAGCCTGTGGACTTGTCAAAATGGATTTTTTAGGATTGCGCAACCTGACAATTTTAGAGCAAGTGCGTTGGTCAATTTATAAAGCCGGTGGTCCTTGGATAGAGTTTGAGCTTATACCGATGCAAGATGAAAAAACATTTCAACTTCTTCAAATGGGAGATACATTAGGGATTTTTCAATTAGAATCGGAAGGCATGAAGCAAGCTTTACGTGATATTCAACCAACCCATTTTTTAGATATAGTAGCAGTCAATGCGTTGTATCGACCTGGTCCGATGGATTTTATTCCGATGTATGCTAGACGGAAAGCAGGAAGGGAATCGGTTACTATGCCTCATCCAGCATTAGAGCCCATTTTACGAGAGACATTTGGTGTCATAGTTTATCAAGAACAGATCATGCAAATTGCCTCGGTGATGGCTGGATTTACGATGGGACAAGCGGATTTATTGCGTCGAGCGGTAAGTAAGAAAAATCGTCAAGTATTAGAGGAGCAACGTACTGCATTTGTAGATGGAGCAATGAAGCAAGGCTTTGACGTCCATGTGGCGGAAGAATTGTATGCATTAATTGTACGCTTTGCAGACTATGGTTTCCCTAAAAGCCATGCTGTCGCATATAGCGTTATTTCCTACCAAATGGCCTATTTAAAGGCACATTTCCCGCAAAGTTTTTATACTGCGTTATTATCAAATGCAACAGGGAATGTGGAAAAAATTCTGCAGCTTGAGAATGAGGCAAAAGAGAAAGGGATTTCATTTTTCCCTCCATCATTAAAACAAAGTACAAAATATTTTACTGTTGAGAAGGATGGAATTCGCTATAGCTTATCCGGAATAAAGGGTGTCCCCTATACATTTATAGAAAAAGTATACGCCTTACGCCAAGCGAAACCAGAAGCATTGGATAATTTATTTGACTTGGCAGTTGCTTTAAGTGCACAGCATTTTAAACCAAAAGTAATGGAGTCTTTAATTTTCGCAGGGGCTCTCGATTATTTAGATAAAGATCGTGCTGTACTGATAGCGACATTGGAGGCAGCTTTGAAGCATGCAGAATTGCTAAGACCGACTGAGGATATTGATATTGAATCGACTACTACCTTTAGCTTTGGTAAGCCAAAGTATATGGAAGTGGAAGCGATGCCACAAAAGGAAAAATTGCTACATGAAAAGGAAAGTCTTGGTTTTTATATATCAGCCCATCCGGTCACAGAGGAAAGAACTTTTTGGAATGAAGTAAATAGTACGTGCCGAGAGTTAAAACAAGCGCGTGACGGAACATATGTAAAAATGATTGGCATGATAGAAGAAGTAAAAAAAATACGCACAAAAAAAGGTGAGCAAATGGCCTTTGTTCAGCTTCAGGATGAGTTTGGGACGGTATCTGTAACTTTATTCCCACAGGTTTTTCATCTTGTTCAAGAGCTGTTACTTGAAGATGAATTGCTTTATATTGAGGGGACACTTGAAAAACGCTTTGGTAGACCTCAAGTGAAAGTAAAACATGCGCAAGCGACGAAAAGAATATGAAATTGAAGAAAATTTTAGAAACTGCATAAATTTTTTATGCAGTTTTTTCTTTACTTTTTAACAGTTATTTTGTAAGCTATAGTCAATGTTTAAAAGTGGCCAGACCACTTTTATCTTCATTCAGTAAAAAACACCATTTCTGCTAGTTTTGTAACGAAAGTGGATATAGTTCCTTTTCCAAACACAACTGAAATAGAAGAACTCAGTCTAAGAACGCCACGTCCTGTGGCATTACCGAAATGACCGATATCGTGTCGGCCCTTGTGCAGGCCCGGGCACAATTCAAAATCCGGACGTAATTACGCCAAGGCGAAATTAATAGTAAGGAGAGTTGATCGTATGGATAAAAAAACGGAGCAAAAGAAAGTGTTTTTAGATATCGTCCAACAATTACGACAACTTATTAAAATGGAAGAAATACAGGCTGGAGAAAAACTACCTTCTGAACGAGTCCTTTCAGAGCGTCTAGGTGTCGGGCGATCCTCCGTGAGAGAGGCATTGCGAAGCTTAGAATTGTTAGGTCTTATTGAAACGAAACATGGGGGAGGTACGTTCCTAGCTTCCACACATAAGCATCAGCTCGTAGAAATACTGTCGATGTTTATATTAGAAGATGAAAAATCAAAAAAGGATGTCGAATTAACGCGACAAATTCATGAAAAGGAAGCCATTCGCGTAATAAGTTGTACAGAGACTCTGCGAACACTACCTGTGTGGGACAGTTTTTTTGTAAAGCTAGAGATAGAAGGTACGATTAATTGTCGAGATGTATTACGAGAAATAATCATCACGGCGGGAAATCGTCTTTCACTAAAAGTCTGGTTTCAATTAGCAGCTTATGATGGTGACCGTTTAAATCGAAACTCAACAGAAGAAGAAAAAATAATCATTCAAACCATGTTGAAATCGATGCAGCTTGGCTATGAAAAAGAAGCATTACAAGCTTACGAGCAGTGGATGAAGACTGTACAAAGCATGTAGACAACAAAGGGGGAGACGAACATGGCAATACGCAGCATATTTAGCAAAAAGAAAGAGGATGGACAAGAAAAGGGATTTCCAGAAGGACTTATGACAAAATGTCCAGAATGCCGTCATATACAATTAACGAAGGAATTAGAAAAAAATCATAAAGTCTGTACAAAATGTGACCATCATTTCAAAATGACTGCACAGGAGCGTGTAGCATGTTTTTTAGATGAAGGTTCTTTTGTTTCAATGGACGATCATTTACAAACAAGTAATCCACTTAATTTCCCTGCTTATGTTGAAAAAATTTCAGCGGACCAACAAAAAACGGGATTAAACGAAGCTGTACTGACAGGATTGGGAACCCTTGATGGAGTAGAAATTGTTGTAGCAATTATGGATTCTCATTTCCGTATGGGTTCAATGGGCTCCGTTGTCGGAGAAAAAATCACAAGCGCCGTAGAAAAAGCTACGGAATTAGGAGTACCGTTTATTATCTTTACTGCAAGTGGTGGGGCGCGCATGCAAGAAGGCGTACTATCATTAATGCAAATGGCGAAAACGAGTGTGGCTTTAAAACGTCATAGTGATCACGGGCTATTATTTATTTCAATACTAACGCATCCTACAACAGGTGGTGTTTCTGCAAGCTTTGCCTCTGTTGGAGATATTAATATTGCGGAACCACAAGCATTAATTGGCTTTGCTGGTCGTCGTGTAATCGAAGAAACAGTTAGAGAAAAACTACCAAATGATTTCCAAACAGCAGAATTTTTATTAGCGCATGGTCAGCTTGATGCAATCTTCCATCGAAAAGATTTACGAAACCAAGTAGCAGTGCTTGTAAAAATGCATACAAAAGGAGGCGTGCAACATGTCTAAAAATTTAGCTTTTGAAGAACCAGTAGTACAATTACGTGAAAAAATTGATGAATTAAAAACGATTGCTACCGAGGCAGATGTAGATATGACAGGCGAAATTGAAAAGCTTGAAACACGTCTAACACAGCTAGAACAATCTATATATGCAAATATGAAGCCATGGGATCGTGTACAGGTTGCTAGACACCCAGAACGACCAACAACTTTACAATATATAGAAGCTATATGTGAAAACTTTATTGAGTTACATGGAGATCGTACGTTTGGTGATGATGCGGCTATTCTTGGAGGAATTGCTTTTTTTGAGGGACAGCCGATAACAATTATTGGACATCAACGCGGAAAATCCACAAAGGAAAACATTCGTCGAAATTTTGGTATGCCACACCCTGAAGGATATCGTAAGGCTTTACGCTTAATGAAACAGGCTGAAAAGTTTAAGCGCCCAATTATCTGCTTTATTGATACGAAAGGTGCTTATCCAGGTAAGGCAGCCGAGGAACGCGGTCAAAGTGAAGCGATTGCTAGAAACCTCGTCGAAATGGCAGGCTTAACAGTACCGGTTATATCAATCGTTATTGGGGAAGGTGGAAGTGGCGGTGCACTTGCACTAGGTGTAGCAAATCGTGTCTTTATGTTAGAGAACTCGACGTACTCTGTTATCTCGCCGGAAGGGGCAGCGTCGATTTTATGGCGTGATGGTAGCCTTGCAAAGCAAGCGGCAGAAGCAATGCGTATAACAGCACCTGACTTAAAAGAGCTTGGCGTTATTGATGGAATTATCCCTGAAATAACAGGTGGAGCTCATCGCAATGTAGCGAAACAAGCACTTTATTTAAAAGAGTGTATAAGCGACACACTAAAAGTATTGAATGCTTTAAATGGTGAACAATTAATTGAAGACCGTTATGAGAAATTCAGAAAGATTGGACAATATACAGAAGCTTAAATTCATTTTTAAGTTTTTGGGCATGGAAATTTGCTCGTAAAGAGATAAAAATTGTTTCATCAATAAATAAATAACCTAATGATGGAAGAATAAATAATGCAAAAAATATTACCAAATACTTCGTAAAAATGTTAGATTTAGGATATTTTTAAATAGAAAGAGTGTGTGAAAGCGCATTCTTTTTATTTTTTATGTAAAAGTTATGTTTTTGTAGTACCAGAACCCTTACATAGTTTGTTTTTTCATGTTAATGTGAATAATAATAGTATCTGCAGGAGGTTCGACAATGAAAAAAATTGCCGTATTAACAAGTGGTGGAGATGCGCCAGGTATGAATGCAGCTATTCGTGCAGTCGTTCGAAAGGCAGCATATCATGGAATTGATGTTGTCGGAATTAAGCACGGCTATGATGGCTTAATAAAAGGAAGTATGGAAAATCTTGATTTAGGTTCAGTAGGTGGCATTATTCAACGGGGTGGTACACATTTAAATTCTGCAAGATGTCCTGAATTTAAAGAAAACGCTGTTCAGCAGCGAGGCATTGACAATATGCGTGAAGCTGGCATTGAAGGACTAGTCGTTATCGGCGGAGATGGTTCGTACCGTGGAGCTATGGATTTAGTGAAAAAAGGCTTTCCTGTTGTTGGCGTACCAGGAACCATTGATAATGACGTACCAGGAACCGAGTATACGATAGGATTTGATACTGCGCTAAATACGGTCGTGGAATCCATTGATAAAATCCGCGATACAGCAACTTCCCATGAAAATTCCTTTATCGTTGAGGTAATGGGGCGAGATGCAGGAGACATTGCTTTATGGGCGGGTCTTGCAGCCGGTGCTGAAACAGTTTTAATTCCAGAAGAAGATTATAATTTGGATGATATTGTGGCACGCTTAGATCGTGGTGCAGCGCGTGAAAAAAAACATAGCATTATTATTGTCGCTGAAGGTGTCATGTCTGGTAATGAATTGGCAAAACTATTATATGAAAAAACAGGAAAAGAGACGCGTGTTTCTGTTCTTGGACATATCCAACGCGGTGGTTCACCTACTGCGCGTGATCGTGTTCTAGCAAGTCAATTCGGTGCACATGCAGTTGAATTACTAATGGAAGGAAAGTCTGGCAGGGCGGTAGGTATCCGTAATCATCAAGTGATTGACTATGATATGCCTGAGGCTTTCGAAAAAAATCATGAGGCAGATGTAAGCTTATATACTTTAATGAAAGAACTATCAATATAAATTGGAATAAAAACGGAGTGGGCAGAAAATGAGAAAAACAAAAATCGTATGTACAATTGGTCCAGCAAGTGAGACACCAGAAATTTTAGAAAAACTAATTGAAGCAGGTATGAATGTTGCCCGCTTAAACTTTTCGCATGGTTCCCATGAGGAGCATGAAGTACGTATTAACTTAATTCGCGAAGTAGCACAGAAATTAGGTAAACCAGTTGGGATTTTGCTGGACACAAAAGGTCCTGAAATTCGTACACACAATATGAAAAACGGAGAATTGCATTTAGCAGCAGGGCAAGTCATTGATATTTCAATGACAGAAGTTGAAGGAACAGAAACTAGCTTCTCTGTAACGTATGATCGTTTAATCGAGGATGTTGAGCAAAACTCCATTATTTTATTAGATGATGGACTTATTCAACTACGTGTATTAGCAAAAGATATGGAAAAAGGTCTTATTCATACGATTGTTGAAAATACAGGGGTTTTAAAAAATAAAAAGGGTGTTAACGTGCCGGGCGTTTCTGTACAACTTCCTGGAATTACAGAAAAAGATGCGCAGGATATTTTATTCGGTATTAAGCAAGGTGTTGATTTTATTGCAGCCTCGTTCGTTCGTCGAGCAAAGGATGTACTCGAAATTCGAGAATTACTTGAACAAAATGGTGGTAACCACATTCAAATTATCCCGAAAATCGAGAATCAAGAGGGTGTCGATAATATCGATGAAATCATCTTAGTTTCAGATGGATTAATGGTAGCACGTGGTGACCTTGGTGTAGAAATCCCAGCGGAAGAAGTACCACTTGTACAAAAGAAATTAATTTTAAAATGTAATCAAGTAGGTAAACCGGTTATTACAGCTACACAAATGCTAGATTCGATGCAGCGTAATCCACGTCCGACACGAGCAGAGGCTAGTGACGTAGCAAACGCAATTATCGATGGTACAGATGCAATTATGCTTTCTGGTGAAACTGCAGCAGGGCTTTATCCAGTAGAGTCCGTACAAACAATGAATAAAATCGCACAGCGTACAGAAAATTCATTAGACTATAAGGCCATCGTCTCTACACGTAGTCGTGAAAAAGAGGCAAATATGACGGAGGCGATTTCTCAGGCAGTAGCATACACTTCGATTAACTTAGGTGTAAAGGCAGTACTTGCGCCAACAGAAAGTGGTAATACAGCTAGAATGATTGCGAAATATCGCCCTGGTGTACAAATTGTCGCTGTAACGGGTTCGGCCAATACAGCTCACGCATTAACACTAGTTTGGGGTGTATTCCCAGTTGTTTGTCAACGTGTTACGACAACAGATGAAATTTTAGAGCTAGCTGTTGATGAAAGCTTGAAACATGGCTTTGTAACGCATGGTGATGCAGTTGTCATTACAGCAGGTGTACCAGTAGGAGAAGCGGGTACTACTAACTTAATGAAGGTACACATCATCGGAGATTTATTAGCTCGTGGTCAAGGTATCGGTAAAGCTTCGGTAGTAGGTAAAACAGTTGTTGCTAAAAATGCAGCAGAGGCACTGGCTTATGATACAGAAGGATGTATTATAGTAACGGTTGGTTCAGATCGTGATATGATGCCAGCACTTGAAAATTGTATTGGTCTTATTACAGAAGAGGGCGGGCTTACAAGTCATGCAGCAGTTGTAGGACTAAGCCTTGGTATCCCTGTTATCGTCGGAGTAAAAGAAGCCACTACTTTGATTCGCCACGATCAAGAAATTACAATGGATGCTGAAACGGGAGTTATTTACAAAGGGCATGCAAGTGTTCTTTAATTTCTTTAGTAAATGTTTTTATCTATAACAAAAAGCTCTAGTGCAAATAATTGTACTAGAGCTTTTCTTATAAAGATGAAGTAAATTGCATTTTGTGGCTTATCACCGAAATCTGAGGTGACATTTTGCTAAAACATATGTCATGTGTATAAGTTGATCTTCGTTTCGGCTGGGTGACTCCTTGGGGATCAGCGATAGAGGAACGAAGGCTAAAACCATCACATCCTGTGATAAAGCCTTCGTGACCAACATCGTGTTGGCCCGAGACCCTGGAGCGAGCCAACGCGAGTGAAGCGGGAGGGGAACGAAGGCTAAAAGCATCACGTCCTGTGATAACGCCTTCGTGACCAACATCCTGTTGCCCCGACGCCCCCA